>NZ_JAUBTR010000002.1:92829-206642 GCF_036705045.1 Microcoleus sp. BR0-C5 | reverse complement strand
TGTGGAACAGGCATCTTGCCTGTTCATAAAAATGGTACTTGTGTGGAACAGGCATCTTGCCTGTTCATAAAAATGGTACTTGTGTGGAACAGGCATCTTGCCTGTTCATAAAAATGGTGCAAGATATTATTTGTCGCGCTCCTCTCTAATTAAAGCGGTACTATCTAGTATCATCCCCATATTCGCCGGACGAGACTCGCGACGACGGCTGATTTCTGCCAATATTTCTGTTACAGACTTTTTACCTTGTCCTGAGAGGGGTTTTGTCTCTGTTGACAACTCGGCTTCTAAAATGGCGATCGCAAACGCGGTAATCGAGAGGTTTTGAGCTGCGGCTAACTCTTGCAGTCTCGCGTACAATTCCTCTGGTATATTTTCTATTTGCAGGGTAGCCATCTGTTAAACTCCTAGCATAGTTTTGCTAAATATTAGCATAGGGAGGCGGGTTTAGGAGGTATATTGAGATTTACTGTTGGGTGGGGGCGGGTTTACGAGATTGTTCGTTACAGGCGAGTATTGTTGGTGAACCCGCCCCTACAAATTCCTGATTCACGATTCCCGATTCCCGATTCCCCATGCCCGATTCCCAATTAGTAATTATTAGGCAAAGACTGCCAAAAAGGCCGCTCTTCTGGCTTCCTCACAGTATTCGTCGCCGACTGCACGTTTCCTTTTAATTCTTGATAATACCTGTCATCCAGAAAACTAACGCTGACGCCCGCAGGAAGCAGCAGTTGGCGCAATCTTTCTTGAGTGTAATCTACACCGTCAATCATTGGCCCGCGCGGATTTGAAACTAACAACTTGCCGTTAACTGGCACCGAATTGACCATATTCGGCCACCAAGCATAACCGCTGTAGCCAAACATCGCCGGAACTTGAATAATTTGGTTGTCTCCGAGTAAAAACTCTCTTTTTAACTTCTCTACAATCGGATTGAGTTTCTGATTTTGTAAATTAAGATTGTGTTGAATTAAAGCGCGATTTTTCAAGGCGGCGCTGACTGTTGTTTGAGTGCTCAAACCGCGATTAATAGTAACATCGCCGTAACCTCTTCCCTCCAATTCTTCCAACAGCTTAACTCCGGCTTCGGGACTGGCGATCGCCATTACATATTGTCCGGGAGTTTGAGTGGGAATAAAATTGATAATTTCATCGACTTGGCGAGTCAAAAGCCAAGAAGTATCAATATCCACTGGCGGCCCTTGAATTCTCTGAGCTTGAATAAAATCAAGTACCTCTGGATTAAAACTAGCATTTCCCGAATTCCCGTAATAAACTCGACCCATTGGGTGTCCGGGAATCGGCGGTGTCACCTGCAAATTGCCGTATCCGTCAGACCACTGACTTACAGGGTCTAAAGAACGAGGATTGCCAATTTTAACTACTTTCAAATCCGGGTTTTGAGTTGATTTAACAGGCGGGTTGTTCTCGGTCTCGCTATTGCTTTTTAGGGCTACATTAAACTGGCGTATCTCCGATTCTTCGGGGAGTTGAACGTATCCGTTTTTCTGGGTATCTTGCATCCAAGTGCGATCGCCCTGGAGAATTTTTACTTTAGCGCCCGTGGGTTCAACTGCTTGTTTGAGTTGCGAGATAAATTCGCTGTTGACCGCGCCTCTGTCGCTGACCTGAACTTCGGTTACTGGTGCTGTATTGGGCGCTATCATCCAAGGACTAACGCCCATTTGGATTGTGGTGGAGGCAATTTCTTGACCGTTGTTTTGGGCAGTTGCTTTGAGATTAACAGTGCCGTTCCAGTTGCGATCGGCAAATTGTTTGGCTTCGACGCCTAAAACAATATTGGTGCTAAAAACTAGAGGTTTAGCACCGGATATATCTACAGGTTGCCAGCCGTCGCCCGTCTTCTGAAAAACGCTGATGTGAGGGCTAGCAATGCTGTCAGCCGTGATAAATAACTGAGAGGTTTTGAAGCTTTCCGACATTGTTAAGTTAACTTGAGAAAGCATTGCTGCACGGCGGGGAGCGCTAACTTTGGTTTGTTTCCAAGTCGGTATCTTGCCGCGATCGTTATTGCGATCGTTAAATAAAATAAGCGCGCCCTTAGACAAAGACCATTGTTCTTTGCCCGCTTCGTCTTGCTCGTTAATTTGGCCATCTCTGTTAGTATCTCCCGCAAAGAAAAAGTTCGACGGGGACGCAGCCGGCGTAACTGGGGCGGGAGTTGGTGTTGCAGTTGATTCAGGAGTTGGTTGAGAAGTTGCTTGCTGATTTCTCTCTAACTCTTGTCTTTCAAGTTCTTGTCTGGCTAATTCTTGTCTGGCTAACTCTTGCCTTTCAAATTCTTGCCTTTCTAGTTCTTTTCGGGCTAACTCTTGCCTTTGGAATTCTTGACTTTCAAGTTCTTTTCGGGCTAATTCTTGCCTTTCCAGTTCTTTTCGGGCTAACTCTTGCCTTTCCAGTTCTTGCCTTTCAAGTTCTTTTCTGGCTAATTCTTGCTTTTCAAACTCTTGCCTTTCAAGTTCTTTTCTGGCTAATTCTTGCCTTTCAAGTTCTTTTCTGGCTAATTCTTGCTTTTCAAACTCTTGCCTTTCAAGTTCTTTTCTAGCCCGGTCTTTTTTTTCTTGCTCTTTTCTCTCTATTTCTCGACGAGCAAATTCTTTTTTCTCTTGCTCTTTGCGGGCTCGCTCTCTTATCTCTTCTTCTTCGGCTCTAACTTTCTCAACAGAACGTGCAACTTGCATTTCATAGGTAGCGACACTGAGGTTTCCTTGGTATTCGATGGTTTTGTCGATCGCCCGATCGGCCAACAAAGAATCGTGAGGAATGAGTCGCAACGTATTGATAGCCAACTGCCACAGCCGCTGGGACTGTTCCCAAGTAGCAGAAGAAGGATTAGAAGTGCGTCCAATTAAGACTGCTTGGGCGGCTAATTTAGCAGCATCGTCCCAATTATATTTGGCTGTTTCTTCTATTTGAATCTGAATTTGAACGTTTTGGAGTTGCTCGCCCAGAGTTTGGGATTGCTGGCGGTGGATTGCTGATTTCCAAAGTTCTGCCGGAAAGGGGGCGCTGTCGGGATTTTTGGCAAGGTTATCTAATTGTACTTTAAGCCGATCGCGCAATTTGTAGAGTTCGGAAAGGGATTGCGGAGTTTCGCCCTCTGGCTGTCGCCCAGAGAGTGCGAGTTGGTAGTTTAGGGAAGGTTGAGCCACTGTTGTGGGGACTGCAACCCAAATAATACCGATGACGACACCGAAACCATTGACGATCGCGATCGCAATATATCGAACCCAGCGCATATAGTTTATCCTCAGACACGCCAATAATTTTACCTAATATTGGGAGCAATTGGGGATTTAATTATAGGGTTTTTGGGTCGGGAAGGGCGAGGGGCTTTTTTTCAGATTTGGGGACGTATTACCCGAATCAATTTGCCAGTCAATGTTTCTTCAGCAAAAATAGCTTCATCAATACGTGATGCCAACCTTTCCCAGTTGCGATCGTTAGTGCAAGTAATAATACCAGAATGATTAGGTTGGATGCGATGCAGTCGGATGAAATCTTGACGATTGAGTGTTAACACCGATCGAGAATCACTCGTTGCAAATTCTAACACTCGATCGTCAGGAATTTTAAGTCCAGCATTTCCTGCTTCTTGAACAGTTAAAACATCGTGACCGAGAGTTCGCAGAATTCTGACAACAGCTATTGGGTATTGCTCATCTGAATATAAACGCGCCATGTTTTAGGCTTCCTCATTTTCTCGGATTGCCAGTTCAATTTCATCAGGATAGGCATCAGCATAAGCCCAGGTATTTGCCAGATCCGCCGCACTAATAGTGGGATAATTTTCTAGCAAATCGGCTTCACTATATCCTATACGACGAGCTTCAACCATTACCCAAACAGGGATACGAGTCCCCGCAATACAAGCCCTACCACCACACACGCCGGGAGTTTTTTCGATTCCTTGCCAAGTATTGCTTAAACTTTGGACTAATAGCTGTATTGCCTGAGTTTTTTCAGCGGGAGTTAAGGCAAGGAGTTGTTTTTCTAATTCTTTCAGTGTCATTTTTTACGTTCTCAATCGTTTTCTCTAATTGTTTGTTCAATTTCCTCTGGGTAAGCATCGGCATAAGCCCACGCATTTACCAAGTCAGCGGCGGTTAGATCGGGAAATGATTCTAGGATGATAGCATCGGAAGCACCTAAATGGCGAGCTAGACTTAGCCATAAGTGAGTCCACAAAATCTCCATCCCCCCTAGCCCCCCTTAATAAGGGGGGGACAATAAAGTAGTCAAAGTCCCCCTTCTTAAGGGGGATTTAGGGGGATCTAGACTTTGCTACCAGCGAGATATCAAGAGGCTTTTAATCTTAACTTGTCACCTCCGAGCGCTCCAATCTCCTTACCCGTAGCTACGATGACAAAAAAATGGTATAATTTCATGTTAATCTCCTACCTGGAAAACAACACATCACTGTTGTAGAAATTATTCATTTACTGCCTTATTCCCTAAAACTATCAGCAAAATTCATGAAATTCCGCTCTTGCTGGCTAATTTTTCCCCTCATCGGACTCTCCTTAACAAGTTGCTCGCAGCCGAAGTCATCTCAAGAAATTGCTGAAACAGTTAACAAGAGCCTCGTGCTGATTTACTACGAAAATCAAGGCGGACACGGTACCGGATTTTTTGTACCAGGAAAAAAGGGAGTTTGCACTGTTCTCACCGCTGGTCATGTGGTTAAAGGCTATAGTTTGAAACTGCAAACTTATCAGGATAAACAAAGTCATAAAACTGACAGTATTCAAACAAGTCCCAATTTCGATTTAGCCGTCGTGACGTTTAAGTATGCCGGGGAAAATTGTCCTTATCCAAGCGTCAATTTTGGTAATTCTAACGATCTAAAAGTAGGACATAAAATCTATGTTTATGGTTTTCCTGTTCTTCAGAATGAAGATTTAGCGCCGGAATTTTTGGAAGGTTCAGTATCGAGGATTAATGTTGTATTGACGGAGGGATATGGAATTAACTATACAGCTCAAGTTTCTGTTGGCATAAGTGGTGCGCCTGTTTTAGATGCTAGCGGTAAAGTGGTTGCAGTTCACGGGCAGGCGAAGGATAAATTGCCGAGGGGGATTCCGATTCAAACTTATCTGGCAAATCAATCTTGGGAAAATCAACCCATTGCTAAAGCAGACTATACGAAACTGGAACAGTTACTGGCGGCCGGGCAGTGGAAAGAAGCAGATAGGGAAACAGCTAACAAAATGTTAGAAGTGGCGGGGAGACAAAAAGAAGGTTGGCTAGACATGTTCAGTGTCAAAAATTTTTCCTGTCCAGATTTGCGGGCGATGGATCGACTTTGGGTAAAATACAGTGATAGACGCTTCGGCTTTTCGGTGCAGAACCAGATTTATCAAAGTCTGGGTGGCACTAAAGAGTATGATGATAAAGTATGGAGAGCTTACGCTGAGGCGATCGGCTGGAAACAGAAAGATAAAGGAGAAAAGGAAGGAGAATGGGTGTTGTACTCTCAAGAAACTTTCAATACCAATGGACCATCGGGGCACCTCCCGCGACCAGGCGGGGAATTTCCGCCAAGTTACCGGGGGCGGCGGTTGGGGGTTGATGGGTGGGAGCCATTCATTCTCTCTCGATATCAGTTTATAAGTATTTATAACTACATAGGTTTTTCTCTCATGCAGAGACTTGTGAATTGTAACCTATAAAGGCTTTAAGTTTTTATTAAGAATTGGAGCGTGTAAAAATCCACTAAGTCATGCGGTGTCAGGGTTTCCGATACCTGGCACGTCCACGTACCAGCAAGGATGCTGCTCGCGACTTGAGGGTTATAACAATTAGCCAGAATAAACTTTTCAGTGAACCAGGACTTATGCACTCTGACCAAAGAAACCGGGTTTTTTTCCGAATCTGTGGGATGAAACGAAGTATTTTCGCAAAAAACCCGGTTTCTGAACCCCATGCGTAATTCCTATAAGTTGAATATCACTTAGCAGAATTAGATCCAGCAAGGCGATCCTCTTCAGCCAAAAAAGGAGTTAAATCAATCTCTGGCGAAGACGGAGAAAACTTAGAAGTTGCCAACTTGCCCTCGCTATTTTGATAAACCCCAGTACCATTGAGCAAATTTTCAGTCATATCTCGCATTGCTTGATAAGCCTCCTTATCGCTACCGGGATTCAACGTCAACACCAGCGGACAACCCTCGCCACTCAACTTAGTTTTAGCACAAATCACGTATTGCTTTGGCGTTTGAGGCTCATTTCTATAAGCTAACTTAATTAAACCATCTTTGCGATAACCGTTCAAGCTTTCAGAAATTATTTGGCAGCGTCTTACAGGCGTATAATCACCGCCTAAAGTTGTGACCATTTTCAGCCAAGGTTGTTGACCTTTATCGTGACGGTACATGACAGTCCAAACTTCACTACCCCGCTGAGTATCTGGCTGAAGTTGGCAGGAAAAACGAGCATTTTGTCCAACCAACAGAGGCGGCCAACCTTGAACAATAGCAATTCCCGCACCGCCAACAGCCGCTAACAAACCTAGTACACTGATAGTCAGGTTTGCGACGTTAAAGAAATTTCCACTATTACTCACGGTACTGAATCCTCGATAATGTTTTGAGAGACTACAAGAGCGATAATTAAGTTGAAAAGTTCTACATCAGCCAAGTAACGCATTCCCGAAAACTTGCCGGATGTCAATAATGCTATTATAGTATTATGAAGTCAACACAACAATTTACAGCAATTATTGAACAAGAAGGGGACGGATATATATCCCTTTGCCCAGAACTTGATATGGCCAGCCAAGGTGACAATATAGAAGCAGCGCGACGGAATCTGATCGAAGCGTTGGAACTATTTTTTGAAACAGCAGATTCTTCGGAAGTCAAGAATCGGCTGCATGGCGATCGCCCTTAACTACAACTTACGAAAATCATACACCGCTATTGTAGAAATTATTCGCAGGAATTACGCACTCAGACCAAAGAAACAGATTTTTTAAGATAATCTGTAGCTGTGTACGAAGTATTTCGTAAAAAACCCGGTTTCTGACCGCGCACTCAGACCAAAGAAACCGGGTTTTTCAGGGAATTTGTGGCTGTATACGAAGTATTTTCGCAAAAAACCCGGTTTCTGACTTCCCACGAGTCAGTCCTATATTTATTTAGTCGCTTTCTCCATAAATGGAAGTAAAAATCGTGAAATCGCCCTGTTATTTCTTAATTTTTATCCTTATGGGATTATCCTTAACAAGCTGCGAACAGGCGAAGTCATTTCAAGAAATAGATCGAAAACTTAAAAATAGTAATGCTATTGAACAACACAGTTTTAACTTGCAAGCGGACGATCGAACGGTCGAACGAACTAACAACATCCCAGCAAGTCCGAAGAGTGGGAAGTTCGATAGAACTACCAACTCACCGGAAGAAAGTGCGATCGTGTTAGGAATTTTCGGGTTTTGTTTGATGTGTTATTTATTAGTTTGGAAGTTTCGCGGGAGGGAAGAAGCTAACAAGATGCTGAGAAGAATCCGAAGAAGAGTAAAGTGAGAATAGATACTTGCTAAACCTCATTTTTTCTTGGTGCGGTTGCGTTTTCTCGATTCAGCCGCCGTATTTTTTTCTTTTTTTTGCTTTTCTTTACTTGCCTTAGAGTCATTGACAGCACTACCACTTATCGGGTTGCTGGAAAATCCCGATGTATCGGAGTTTTTAGCTGCCATTATAGGAGCAATGCTAGCATTATATATCTCCTGAAATTGTGTTAGACCTTCCCCCGTACTCATATCAAACCCTGCTTGATGACCGAGCGTTACAAAGGATTTGGCAAATCCAAATTTAGAGGAATCTTCCATAATCTCCTTAAAATCCGGCTCGATATCCCGCAGGTATTTGATAATTGAAGTGGCATTTCGCAGTTTAAATTCTCGCTTCAAAAATTGCCAGAACGCCAATAATTCCGGGATAGCATTTTCACCTTCTTCCGGCGAAAGCAAACTCACTTTCCTGGGAAACAACTCTTCGACTACAGTTGCCACATCTTCCGCTTTCATGCGAGGCAGCGTAAAACCTTCATAGCCGAAACCGTAATAAATGAACTGCGAGATCCAAAATCCAACGTCTGGATAAGTTTTACAGTATTCTTCTCCTTCGGGAGAATTGACAAATAGCTCGATTAGCGCTTCCTGATAATCTTCCAGGAGTGGTTCTGCTTCGTCATAATCTAAGCCATCTAGTTGGCGGATGTTAAAAGGTTTATCTGACATAGTTGAAAATTTTTTAATTGAATTGACTTTAGCTCTAAGGTTAGTACAATTTTTGCAGTTCTATTAATTCTTTAGGATTTCATTATATTTAAATAATCTCCGATCGCAGGTATATTTGACTAGCACCGATCGCCCGTGACTATTTAAACCAAGCTAGCATTGTATAGGGCGATCGCCAGTCTCCACCGAACAGCGAAAAATGTGATATAATCTCAAGTAAAACTATAATTGTTTGAGCTTGGCAGTCCGCCACTTCAAATTATGAAGTCAACACAACAGTTTACAGCAATTTTTGAACGAGAAGGCGACGGATATGTATCCCTTTGCCCGGAACTCGATATTGCCAGCCAAGGTGACAATATAGAAGAAGCGCGACAGAATCTCATCGAGGCGCTGGAACTATTTTTTGAGACAGCAGATCCTTCTGAAGTCCAGAATCGACTGCATAGCGATCGCCCTTAACTACAACCTACGAAATATTCTCATAATAACGTTGAATGTTATCTGCAAAAACCGGAACTTCTTCCCTCAACCTGACAAGTAATTCATCAACTCTCAGGGGTGGATTTTTCAAATCCTCAACTTGTTGGCTGACTACATTAGCCATCAAATCCGGTGCAACCTCATAAAGACGATTCAGAAAAACATCGGGGTGCATAGCCGTAATTCCCCAAGGATTTAAAGACTCTCGTGGAAAATCTCTCAGGTTGGATGTAACAATGACTTGAGCTTTAGCAACTACCGCAGCCGCAGCGACATGGCGATCGCCTGGATCGTTAGTCATCTGTTCAATCACATCCTCTGGAACTTCAACCATTGCATTAGGAAAAGCTTCTTTAAGTGCAGCTTCAAAACGCGCCACCCTCTCACTTTTCATCCTTCCAGTATTAACAAGATTGCGAGTTGCACCGTCTAAAATTTCTTGCGACCAATATAAATCATACAACCCAATCTCCGCAGCACGAAAGAGCGTATCACGCAAGTGCATAGGAAATATCACGCAGGAATCCAAAACCACAGGATAAGGAATCAACCTGCTAGCTGTATACTCTAGTCTCATGCAATTCCTCTTCTTGGCTAAACTCAGCTAATTCCTTGAGAATTTCACGGCGCTTAACACTACGCTGCTGTTTATAGGCGATCGCACTTGCCAAACTTATCCGCCGCTGGTTTCCTACTTTTCCATAGACAATTTCCCCATCATCGAGCAATTTGACTACAAATTCTGGCGACACATTGAGCAAAGTCGCAGCTTCTTCAACAGTCATATCTTGCTCAATTGGCACTAAAGACACTGCTTTACCAGCCGCCATTAAATGTGCAGATTGACACAACAATTGATAGAGGGATTCAGGAAGTGCGATCGCTTCCCCGCCAACTTCCACAAGTTTTACTTTGGATGTTTCAGAATCACCATTTTCTGTCTTGAGACATAGCATTTTATCCAACAATTTGATAGCTATTATTTCTTCCTCAGTCGGTAAAATCGGGTCGAGTAGTATTTTTGGTCTGTTCATAGTAATGTTTCCTGAATTCGTTTAATGCTATTATAGTATATTGAATTTATTAATGACCGTTAATGCCTGACTTAGAAAAAGGTCTAGCCGCTTTTAATACCCAAGATTATACCCAAGCCTTTACCTTGTTAAAACCACTAGCAGAACAAGGTAATGCTGCATCCCAGTGCATCATTGCCAGTATGTACCATTTAGGATTAGGTCGAGAAATGATGATATTAGAAGCAATTAAATGGTACATCAAATCCGCTGAGCAAGGCTATGGTGTTGCCTCAAACAACTTAGCAGGAATTTATCTTTGCGGTGCTGATGGTGTAGCCGCCGATCGCACTGAAGCAGATAAATGGTTTCAAAAAGCCAGAGAACAAGGATTTTCACATACACCGATTTCCAGTGAATATGTGAACCAAGCTAGCATTGCATAAAACAACACCAAAACAACCCCACAACAAAAACCCGGTTTCTTGGAGAAACCGGGTTTAATTATCAGCGTTAATCAGCGTTAATCCGCCTGAATCTGCGGTTGCAAAATCCTACAACTGCTTCACCTCAGAAACCAATTTGGCAACCACATCCTTAGCGCTACCAAACAACATCATCGTCTTATCCTTGTAGAACAACTCATTATCTACACCAGAAAAACCAGCACTCATCCCGCGCTTAATCACGATCGTATGCTTGGCCTTATCAACCTCCAAAATCGGCATCCCATAAATCGGGCTCGCCGTATCGTGACGCGCCGCCGGATTCACCACATCGTTAGCCCCGATTACCAACGCCACATCCGTTTCTTCAAACTGCGGATTGATATCGTCCATATCGTACAACTGCGGATAAGGCACGTTTGCTTCCGCCAACAGCACATTCATGTGCCCCGGCATCCGCCCAGCCACCGGGTGAATCGCGTATTTCACGTCAACACCCATTTTTTCCAAACCGTCGGCTAACTCGCGCACCGCGTGCTGTGCTTGCGCTACAGCCATTCCGTAACCGGGAATAATTACAACCGATCGCGCATAACCCAACATCATCGCACTTTCTTCGAGATTGATGCTGCGAACAGTTTTGTCAGTAACACCAGCAGCCCCAGCAGCAGCCCCAGCACTACCGCCACCGCTACCAAAGGCGCTAAACAGCACACTACCAAGCGATCTATTCATCGCCTTGCACATGATTTGCGTCAAAATAATCCCCGACGCGCCCACCAATGCACCAGCGATAATCAGCATATTGTTCATCAAAATGAACCCAGCCACACTCGCCGCAATCCCCGAATAAGAGTTAAGCAGCGACACCACCACCGGCATATCGCCACCCCCAATCGGGAGCACAAACATGATTCCCAAAATATTGGAAATCGCCACCAAAGCCAGGAATACCGGCACATTTTCGGGATTCGTCAGCATATAACCACTGCCGGCTAAAAGTGCGATCGCCAGCATGGCATTAAACGGCTGTTGCAGCGGAAACGTCATTGGAGCACCAGGCAGCAATTCTTGCAGTTTCGCAAACGCCACAAGGCTACCAGTGAAAGTAATTCCGCCAATCAACACACCCAAAAGGATCGTGATTGTCGCGTCTGGAGTTGGCGATTGGGGGATGCTGAGATAGCGCCAGAATTCGCCCACAGCAACGAGTGCAGAAGCCGCGCCCCCGAAACCGTTAAGCAAACCCACCATCTGCGGCATATCCGTCATCGCGACGGTTTTCGCCATAATTGTTCCCAAAATGGAACCGATGATAATTCCGACAGCAATCAATTCGTAGCTGATGACTTGCTTTTCCAGCAAAGTACCGACGATCGCAATTAACATCCCGATCGCAGCTAACACATTCCCTTGACGGGCGGTTGCAGGGGAACCCAACTGTTTCAAACCGATAATAAACAAAGATGCGGCAACTAAATAACCTAGTTGAATGCCACTGGGCAGAAAATCGCTCACGCTTTAACCTCTTTTTTCTTGAACATTTGCAGCATTCGATCGGTTACTAGGAAACCGGCAACTACGTTAATTGTGGCCAGGGCGATCGCGATCGTCCCCAAAATCGAAGTAACAGTCACATTGCCTTGGCCTGAAATCAGAATTGCACCTAAAACCGCAATTCCCGAAATCGCATTAGAACCCGACATCAAAGGTGTGTGCAGCGTCGGCGGGACTTTATTAATTACTTCAAATCCCACAAACGATGCTAGAGTAAACACCACTAAACCTGCAATCAATCCTTCTGCCATAACAATTGGTAATTGGTAATTGGAAATAACTCGTTCCCGGTTGCGTCCGCCAGTCCGCCAGGGAATGAATTCCCTGGCTAATAGCCAAAGTCCTCTTAAGAGGACTAATAGACATCTCCAATAATTCTTGTGGAACCGGCCGGAAAGCCTGTTCAAAAAAGCCTTTTTTGGAGATATTTAATCAGTTCTTCAGTCCTCATAGCGAGGACTTAAGCTTTGAGGCAGGGGTTTCAACCCCTGCCGGACTTTGCCTCATAAGGACAGAATTTAACTGACGGCTGAAGCCTGAGCGGCCAAAGCATCGCGAACTCGCTGGTTGCTAATCTCACCGTCGCGGGCAACGCAAGCACCAGCAATGATATCGTCTTCAAAATTCAAATTGAGTTCCTTATCTTTCACCATCAACTGAACTAAAGCCGAGATATTCTTCGAGTAAGTTTCGCTAGCGTGGACTGGCATCGACGAGGGCACATTAATCGGGCCGATGACATTAACGCCGTTCCATTCAACATCTTTCCCCGCTTCCGAACATTCGCAATTGCCGCCTTGTTCGGCCGCGAGGTCAACAATTACCGATCCGGGCTTCATTTGAGAAACCATTTCTCTAGTAACTAAAATAGGTGCTTTTCTGCCGGGAACTTGAGCGGTTGTAATCACTGCATCGGAAGCGCTGACGTGTTGGGTGAGCACTTGGCGGGTGTATTCTTTGGCAGCTTCTGATAGCTCTTTAGCATAACCTCCGGCGGCGACGGTTTCTTCCTTGAGTTCGACATCAAGGAATTTAGCGCCCAAACTTTGCACTTGTTCTTTTGTTTCCGGGCGGATGTCGAAGGCTTCGACTACCGCACCCAAACGGCGCGCCGTGGCGATCGCCTGTAAGCCAGCAACGCCCACACCCATTACCAATACTTTCGCGGGGCGAATTGTACCCGCCGCCGTTGTCAGCATTGGGAAATATTTCGGCAAAGCGGCTGCTGCGATCAATACCGCTTTGTAACCGGCGACGTTACCCTGAGATGACAGCGCATCCATGCTTTGAGCGCGGCTGGTGCGCGGGATCATTTCCATGCTGAAGGCCGTTACTTTGCGATCGGCTAAACGCTGCACTAAAGCTGGATCTCCCAGAGGATTCAAAAATCCGATGAAAACTCCTCCTTCCCGGAGTTGATGAACTTCTGATTCTTGCAGGGCCCCGATTTTCACGACGACATCGGCTTCGCCCCACAGCCTAGCGGTATCGGCGACAACCTGAGCTCCCGCTTCTTCGTAAGCAAGATCCGAGAAAAAGGATTTTGCGCCGGCACCGGCTTCCAGCCAAACTTCGACGCCTTGTTTTACCAATTTAGCCACAGCGTCGGGTACTAAAGCCACCCGGCGTTCCCCTGCTTCTATTTCTTTTGCGATCGCTAATTTCATACAGTCTCCTTATTTAAGCTTTCCTAGGACGGTTGAAACCGCGCCTACACAGACAAAACCTGCCTCTGCAGGTTTCTTGAAGTGCGATTTTTAATCGCCCCATGCCTTGCTTTACATTGAAGCAGCCGTTGCCCTAAACTTCTCTCGTTGATACTAAAGCCGATCGCCCAAATTCGACCCGTATCTTTAACTTATCTTATACATTCAAATTCGCTAAATTGTTAAGTTTGCCACCGATTATGATATAATTTTATGTCGCCTACTTCTGTAGTTTGAATGTCAGTTATCAGTATTACGCAAAAATTACGCAAAAAAAAGTGACCTCAGCCGGCGGGCGATCGCCCTCATCAAATGGCTGAGAGATTCGATATATTGTAGGCACGATCGCAAATTTCGGGCGAGCAATATTTAAGGTTCACCAAGAGTTTAATTAGAGGAGTTGTTATGCGACGATTATTTTCAGCACTAGCGGTTACAGGTTGCTTGGTGGCTGGATTACCCGCCATCAGTTTAGCCCAGTCCATGCCAGGATTCACGATTTTCGGCGGCCCCGATCGCGCCAACCAATTAAGCTATCGCTTGGATTACGGTACACCCGGGATGAGTGGCGATAGATATCGGCTGCGAATTCCTTCCAAAAAAGTAAGTTTGGCGATCGCCCAACTGAACATATCCTATCCAGACTACTACAAAGGCGAATTCGACCAAAAAGACATTAAAGTGCGCGTCAAAGACAAAACAATCGAATTGCAAGAAGTAATCTGGGACAAAGAAAATCGTTTCATAGAAATTTATCCCGCAGAACCAATTCCTGCAGGCAACAATGTTGAGGTTGTACTCTCCAACGTCCAAAACCCATCTCCGGGCGGAATGTACCATTTCAACGTCCGCATCCGCACTCCTGGGGACGTTCCCTTGCTGCGTTACCTCGGCACTTGGCTGTTAAGCATTAATTGAGGGAAGGGTTCGGGGAAGGAATTTCTCATTAGCCAAGCGATCGCGACAGAAAAATTTAAATGTTGCGATCGTTTTGCTGCGGGCAAAAGTTTAACAATACTCAAATCCGGGTTTTCGGGATCTGTAAAATAGAACCTCCGGCTCATATCGCAATTCTCAATGATTCGTAATAATGAGTCTAGGGGCAGTTCCCCGATGGTTGCCCTTTGCTAATTAGGGGTAAGCCCAGGGGCGCTACCCCTAAAAAATGTTTACCAATCAAATAGGATTGCTCTAGCCGTAATCACGCATGAATCTACTAGCAAAAATCAAAACAATAAAACTTCCTCCAGCGCTGCGATCGAGAAATTATCGCCTGTTTTTTGCAGGACAAGGCCTCTCACTGATTGGCAGTTGGATGACGCAAGTCGCTACTGTTTGGCTGGTCTACAATTTGAGTGATTCACCTTGGATGCTCGGCGTGGTGGGATTTACAAGTCAAATCCCCACATTAATTTTACTGCCTTTTGCAGGAGTTTTAATCGATCGCTGGAACCGCCACCGAGTCATAATTGCCACTCAAATATTAGCGATGGTTCAATCATTAGCGCTAGCATTTTTAGCGCTAACAGGAGTCGTTAACATTTGGCAGATCCTGGTACTGAGTTTCTTTCAAGGCGCAATTAACGCCTTTGACGCGCCAGCACGGCAAGCTTTTGTACCGGAACTTGTAGAAAAAAAAGAAGATTTAGCAAATGCGATCGCCCTCAACGCTTCCATGTTCAACGGCGCCAGACTAATCGGCCCAGCAATTGCAGGTTTGGTAATAGCTACAGTCGGGGCAAGTTATTGCTTTCTCATTGACGGACTCAGCTACATTGCTGTAATTGCAGGCTTATTAGCGATGCAGATCAAAGCCCGTAAAATTGCCGCAACTAATACCAAACCCTTACAAAGATTAAAAGAAGGATTCGTTTATGCCTTCGGTTTTCCCCCGATTCGAGCAATTTTACTGCTATTAGGATTAGTAAGTTTTGCGGGAATGTCCCACACAGTTTTAGTCCCGATTTTTGCCACCAAAATCCTGCAAGGCGACGCACAAACCCTCGGCTTTTTGATGGCATCTTCGGGAGTTGGCGCCTTCGCGGGCGCGATTTATTTGATTTCGCGCAAAAGTATAGTTGGCCTCGGCAAATGGATTGCGATTTCACCGGCAATTATGGGATTCGGACTGATAGGTTTTGGTTTGTCCCACGTCTTGTGGCTGTCATTAATCATGATGTTGTTTGTGGGGTTTGGTTTCATTTTGCAATTTGCAGGAGGAAACACATTTTTGCAAACAATTGTGGAAGACGACAAACGCGGAAGAGTGATGAGCATATACACGATGGCATTTTTTGGAGTGACACCCTTTGGGAATTTAGTTGCCGGCGGATTGGCCAATTATATCGGCGCTCCCAATACAGTCATAATTGGAGGTATAATTTGTGTTGTAGGCTCCATAATTTTTACCAAACAGTTGCCAGCTTTAAAAAACTTAGTCCGACCACTTTATCAAAAAATGGGTTTAATTTCCCAGTAACAATTTACCGTCAAATCACAAATGCCAACCTTAAACAAGATTCCCAAAGCTAATATCTGACTGTCTCTCTCTAGCAATCCTCAACAACTTGTAAAATTCTCTCTTTCCCTCTTATCTTCTCTTTCTCTGCGCCCTCTGCGCCCTCTGCGGTTAAAACATCCAAATTAATTACCCAACCCGTCGCAGAAAGTGTTTTTGAGCTTGTTTACCATTCTTGTTGGGCTTCTGCTTCTGCTTCGATTAAATTTTGCCGCAGTTGCACCCAATTTATTTGATGAGAGGGCGAGTCTTCGATGAGCTTTCCGCGCTGTAAATGCAGAATTCGCGTGCTAAATTGCTCGGCTAATTCTAATTGATGGTTTACCATTACAATTGTGGTTTTGCCGTTTGTTAGCTGTGTCAATACTTGCAAAAGGTGGGCGGCTTTTCCGGCGTCTAGGGCGGATGTTGGCTCGTCTAAAAGCAAGATTTTTGGTTGCAGGATGATGCCGCGGGCGATCGCCACAAGCTGTTTTTGGCCTGTGGAAAGCTGCAATTCAGTGCGATCGAGCCATTCTTGGGGTATGTGCAGTTGTTCGATCGCCCCGCTAATTCTCTCAGCAATGTTTGATGCAGTCACCCCCCGCAGCTTCAAAGGATAAGCCAATGCTTCTCGCACCGACATTCCCAAAAGCTTGGATTCTTGCAGGATGAGGGTGATTTGTTTGCGGAGTTCGATCGCGGGTATTTGGCGATATTCTGTATTTTCCAGATAAATCGAGCCACTGCTGGGAGTGCTGAGGCGATTTAGCAACCGCAACAGCGTTGTTTTGCCGGCACCTGAAGGGCCAACAATTGCCACGCGAGATCCCTTGTGTACCTGAAACGAGATATTTTCCAATAAGTAGCTTGAGGCGATCGGTGTTTTTAAACTAACATTATCAATTCGCAGTTGAGGATTTGTTTCTGTATTATTGTCCGAATAATTAGGCATTGAATTCATTAAAAATCCCAAAAAGTTGCACATATTTCGATCCCCCTAAATCCCCCTTAAGAAGGGGAGTAGGGGTTGACTTTGATCGGAATCTTGTCCCCCCCTTATTAAGGGGGGTTAGGGGGGATCGGAATTCTATGCAACGACCTATAAAATTGGTATGAGTCGAGGACGATAGCAACTAAATTCATCCGTGTATCCGTGTCGTTATCCTTTTCCTTCTCACACTTTCACTGCTTTTTCTAAAGGAAAACCCAGCTTTTCGCGCTGTTCCAAATAAAGCTGAGCCACTCGCCGCGCCAAGTTGCGAATTTTGGTAATGTAGCGGGTTCTTTCCGTTACCGAAATCACACCTCTAGCATCGAGTAAATTGAAAGTGTGAGAACATTTTAACACATAATCAAGACTAGGCAAAACCAATCCTTTCTTTGTCAATTGTTCTGCTTCTTGCTCGTACAATCCAAATAGAGTAAACAGCAATTCGGGATTAGAAGCTTCAAAGTTATAAGTACACTGTTCTATTTCTCCTTGCAGGTGAACGTCGCCGTAAGTTATGCCATCTTTCCACTGAATTTTCGTCATCGCATCGACTTCTTGGAGATACATTGCTAGGCGTTCTAGTCCGTAAGTAATTTCAATAGATACGGGGCGACAGTCAATGCTACCGCACTGTTGAAAGTAGGTAAATTGGGTGATTTCCATGCCGTCGAGCCAGACTTCCCAGCCGACGCCCCAAGCTCCGAGGGTGGGCGATTCCCAGTTGTCTTCTACGAAACGAATGTCGTGGTCTTCTGGGCGAATTCCTAATGCTCTGAGGGAGTCTAAATAGATGTCTTGGATGTTAGGAGGAGAGGGTTTAATTAAAACTTGATATTGATAGTAATGTTGGAATCGGTTGGGATTTTCGCCGTAGCGTCCGTCGGTGGGGCGGCGACAGGGTTCGATGTAGGCGACTGACCAAGGTTCGGGGCCAATTGCTCTGAGAAAGGTGTGGGGATTCATGGTTCCTGCACCTTTTTCTGTGTCGTAGGATTGGGCGATCAGGCAGCCTCGATCGCTCCAGAATTTGTTTAAGGTGGCAATGACGGATTGAAAATTCACTGGTTTAAATATGGTTAGTATGTGTCTCAACTTATTTAAGCATACTAAAGGCAGGGTTTATTTGCATAAACCCTGCCGAAATCAGATATGGGTGTGAAAAGTTAGGCAGTTTGGATCGAGTTCTGATTTAGTCTGCAGGAGCGAGGGAAACTAACAGAGTGATGTTGTCAACGCCGATGACATAAACGGTGTCTCCGGGTGTGAGGGTGATTTGGCGATCGCACCGTGCGGGCCACCAGCTACCTTGGAAGCGGACGCGACCTGTTTGATTCGGGTAAATCGATTCATCGACCACTGCTTCTTCGTTGAAGTAGTGGAAATTGGTGTTGATGTAGTTATCCATTAAGATATTCTTTTCTGTGCTGTAGGTGTGAGGAGAAAAAATTGAACCGAAAGCTTTTACTACGTTAAACATTTTGTTGACTCCTTTTGTGTTAAAATATATCGAAGTTTAATCGGCTATTTTGTGTTCTTTGAAAAGTAGCATTTCCTGCTTGAAATTGATTACCAGGTTGTTCATGCTCTGATTTAGTCTGCAGGAGCGAGGGAAACTAACAGAGTGATGTTGTCAACGCCGATGACATAAACGGTGTCTCCGGGTGTGAGGGTGATTTGGCGATCGCACCGTGCGGGCCACCAGCTACCTTGGAAGCGGACGCGACCTGTTTGATTCGGGTAAATCGATTCATCGACGACAGCTTCTTCGTTGAAGTAGTTAAAATTGGTGTTGACGTAATTTTTGATAAGCATATTGTTAGCTGTGCTGTATCCTTGGGTAGAGAAAATCGAGCCGAAAGCTTTTACTACGTTGAACATGATATTTACTCCTGTGGTGTTAAAATATATGGATGTGTAATTGTCTGTTTATGCTATTTGAGAGGCTGCATTTCCTCGGTTAAGATTGATTGATTGCCTTGATATTTCATTGTTCTTGCCTTCCCTGGTTTTATCAGGATAAAAGGCAAAGAATTTTTGAAATGTTGAGGGGATTTGAGAAGCGGTTGCAGGGAGTCTAAATCCAGTAATTCCGAGGTATTGAATTAAGGATTTAGTGTTGAGCAGTTGGTGGGATTTACCTTAAGGGTAGATGTGGTTAGCTACATTAGAGATTGGCTGATTCCGCATTACTGCTGCTGTGAAAATGTTTTATTTTTGGGTTGAATTTTGGGGTTGAGTTTTTTGATTGGGTTGTGACTCACTTGCTTTACACTTACTAATTTGCCAGGAGTCGAATATCTTTGGGGCGATCGCCAGTCCACTTTCCGAGTCTGGTACTGGCACATGACACTCCTAAACCCGCAAACAACCATTTTATAAAGGTTTTTGCCTAAATATCACGCTTGTAGCTGTGCCAATTTAGCTAACTGGACTACCGCGAACGGTGAATTATGAACTTACGCAGTCTCGATCGCCCAATCCGGAATATCCATAAATATCTAGTCCGTAACTTACGCACCAAACCCCTAAAAACCAGGTTTCTGACACCCTGTGCGCTATTAGGGGCCCGTAAGCGGATCTATGATATAAGCAAGTAAACTTCGCCTTTCACCCACCCTCCCCACGCGATATTGATTTGTACCTACCTCTTTAGGCAGAGAAAATAGGCGATCGAGACTGACGCAGATATCAGCAGGCGATAGGAGTTTTTGATCGATGCCGGTCGATCGCACCCTGTTATCCAATTATTGAACAAGTCGAACTTAAAATCCATTCATAAATTCAGAATCTTAAATTCATAAAAGTCATAATTATCAAAAACCTGCTTGATACTGCATAATCGTTACAGGAATTCTGAATAAAGTTTTAGCCAATTGAGACAAGCCAAATTTGAATTTAAGCGACTGCGGCAATTCTTGTACGGAAACTTCTGTGAAGCCAAAGCGAGTATAAAATGATGCGAGTCGGGAGCCCAAACACTCTAAATATAGCGGTTCTGTAGCTTGTTGAATTAAATATTTTGTGAGGTAGCTTCCCAAACCTCGATCGCGCCAATCTTTCGCCACCACCAAACTACCCAATTCTTGCGCGCCCGCAAAGTTCCGCAACTGTCCGCAAGCTGCCAATTTTCCCTCGCATTCGATAACCCAGAATTGCTCCCAGCGCAACTGAGTTGGATCGAGTTTGGCGCTCCACACTAACCTTCTAATTGACTTCATATCTTGCTCTGAGGCCGGGCGGACGGCGCATCCTGACTGCAACTCCAAAGAATTTTCATTCATTGTGATTTTTGTTGGCTGTCTCGTTTAGTTTGAGTTCTCAACAGCCTTATTATGTATTTAAGTAGAAGATGTGTTACTCGAAATTATACCAGCTAGCCGCTTCAAAATGCGAAAAACTTCGTAAAGTTCGTTTCCTTGACTCCCAATATCGAAAAGTTTAGACACGGCATACTGCGGTATGTCTCGTTTGGTCACTTTGATAAATCGAAAACTGCTGCCATTTGTCAAAAGCCCAAAGGTTACTTGTTCTGGACTGGGGTCATTCAGCATATAAAATAGTAACTGAGGAAGTCCAGCTTCAACGGAATATTGTGCTCGCTTCGCTTCGATCGCAACAACCCAAAAAGATTCAATTAAAAGCAGAACATCAATACTTCCTCTGACAAGTATACCTTCATCCACGGTGACAAGTTCCACCGATTTTTCTGCTTCTATATGAAAGGGATTCAGGTATAAATCTGCTAAAAATAGCAATGGAGCAAGTACCACCATTTTCACGGTATCTTCTATCATGGAGTGGTCGGCACTGTTAGTATAGCCAGCCTTTACTTTGTCTAAATATCGCTTTTCTTCATCAGTAATTTCTGGTAAATCGTCAATCCACTCCCGGAAGAATTGCTCGTCTTCACAAAGTTGGAAGTTAAATTTTGTTTTGACATCGTGCAGGGTCAGTGTTTTTGCTTGAATGCTTTGTGTCATAGTTTTATGTATTTATTTTTTAGTTGGTACGTATTGTAGCATATCAACTGTCGATCGCCTCCCACAAAACCTCCGCGCCAAACCTTACCGGATCGGTACAAGGCAATCCCGTTTCTGCTTGAACTTCAGCTATTGCTAACAGCGCTTCTGCCTCATTTAAGTGATGAGTGTTGAGGGCGATAGCGCTCACTTTTCCCCCAGAAAAAGCACCTGCCGCAGCCGCCAACATTTCATACAGTTCGACCACTTTTGATAAATTTGGAATCGATACGTGCGGGTGATTGCGAATGCTAGTTTGTCCGGCTCTGTGCGCTAAAATTAAGTGAGTTGGCTGCGAACCCCGCAACAGCGGCAAAGTCGCCGTCGAACCCGGATGCAATAGCGAACCTTGCCCTTCTACGTGCAGAATATCGCATTCAGAACCCAATTTGATCGCCATTTTTTCGACAGCACCAGCGGCGAAATCAACTCGCACTGCATCCAAAGGAATGCCTTCATTTCCGATCATTAAACCCGTTTGTCCCGTTGCTAAAAATTTGGAACGCAAACCTCGCCGCAAGCAAGTGCGATTAAGTTCCAGACTGGTTGACATTTTGCCAACACTCATATCTGTGCCGACAGTTAATACGCGGCGACAGCTTAATTTAGCAGCAGCGGCAGAGGCGATCGCACCGACAGATTTCGGTTCCTGACGCACATCCCAAATCCATTGATTTTCGGTTAACGGAACTGTTATCAAAGGTGCAAGTTTTGCGTGCAAACCGTTGACAATAGACAAACCTGCTGCTACCGCTTGATTAATTTCTGGCAGCCATTCTGCAGGCAAAACACCGCCGGAAGGAGCGATACCAATTAGCAGAATATCCGGCGCAAATTGCAGTGCTTCTGCAACGGAAGCAACTATCGGTGCTTGTTGAGGAAGGCGAGTTAATTCAGGTAAATATTGTCCGGCACATTGGCTGTCTATTACTGCTACAATTTGTGCTTCGCTGTAGCGCAAAAATGCTAAACCTGTTTTGCCGGAATAGCCGAGAATTCCCTCGTGCAGCAGGATAGCCACTTTGCCATTTTTGATCGGATAGTTTTTAGTCATTGATTCACTTTTGAGACGGGCGATTTTAGATTTTAGCTTCAATCTAAAATCTAAAATCTAAAATCTAAAATCGATTGGGTGTTAGCTGTGATTTGGGTTCAGGGTAAGATCATTCGGATCTTCTCCCAATTCTCGCAATCTGGCCTCTAGTCGCGAGGCTCGCTGGCGTTCCTGTTCCGCTTGCTGTTGAGCGGCTTCGGCTTGCTGTTGAGCGGCTTCGGCTTGTTGTTGAGCGGCTTCCTCTGGCAACAAAACTAAATTGCCAGATTCATCGAAAAAACGCACCCAAGTCGCTGTTTCTCGATCGACAATTCCTTCCCAAGTGCCCAACCAAAAACCTAACGTTTCGCACCACAGCCAACCCCGCTCGTTGGGAACTAACGGCTGATAGCGCAGGTTGGCATCTAAACGCCATCCTTGCAAAGAATTCGGCTCGAAAGGATCGAAAACAAAGTAATCAGGAGTTCTAAAAACCTGCTCGTAAATATCCTTTTTTTTGCCGGTATCCTGATTTGCCGTTGACGGCGACAGCAGTTCCACAATGACATCCGGGTAACGTCCGTTTTCTTCCCAAACTACCCAGCCTTGTCGGGAAGGATTGCTGTCTACACCCAACACAGCGAAAAAATCCGGGCCTCGGAAATCCTGATTCCGAATCTGTTTAGCGCTGTAATAAATAAACATATTGCCACCGACAAAAAAATCGTTTCGGTTAGCTAAACCTTGTTCTACGGAACGGATTAAAACGGTCATTGCTATACGGTGGCGGTTGCTTTCCATTTCTGCACCATCATCAAAAATTAAATCAGTCGGCGGTTTATGTTCTTCAAAAAAAAGCTTGGCTTCTCTATCAATTCCCTGTCCTATTGATTCTACTGGTATCATACTATCTCCAGATTTATTTTGAGCGATACTTCTATTCTACAATCTTCATTCGCTGCACTCCCAATCCCGATCGCCCGTTTGGCAGCAAACACCCATTTTCGACGATCGCACCGGTGAAAGGATCGTCTAATAAATTTAAGTGACTGTCCAAATCCAAATAGTCAGCTAGCGGTGAAAGTTGTGCTGCTGCTGTATTTGCGATCGCGCTATCTGAATAGCAGCCGAACATTACTTGCAAATTGCAGGCTTTGGCTGTGTGAATCATCCGCATTGCTTCAGTCAATCCCCCTGACTTCATCATTTTGATATTGATGCCGTGGACGCAGTGCGCTAACTTGGGTAGATCGGAACTATTAAAGCAACTTTCATCAGCAAAAATTGGTAGGGGGGATTGACGGTACAGTTCTGAGAATTCATCCATATCGGCGATGGGTGAAAGCGGCTGTTCGACATAATTTATCTTGTATTTTTCCAGCCAGCGACACATTTCGATCGCGCTGTTCAAACTCCAACCGCCGTTAGCATCTACACTGATTTGAATGTTAGCTGGTGCTTCGTCTAGCACTGCTATTAACATAGCTTTGTCGGCTTCGATTCCTTCGGAATTTCCTAATTTAACCTTAACGGCGCGGTATTTGATGCTTGCTGGATCTGTCGCATCTTTACCAAACCAATCGCGCACTCTTTCTCTTGCACTCCTCGGCGAATTAATGCCGATTGTGACGGAGGTGGGGACGATGCGCGATCGATCTAATCCCCACATTTTCCACAGCGGTAAGCCGGCTTTTTTGCCCAGCCAGTCGTGCATTGCCATGTCGATGCCGGCGCGGGCGGCTGAGGGTAAGTTGGCTTCTGTTAATACTTGTTCGATTTTTTGGCGATCGAACGGAGTAAACTTTTCTAGCAGCGGTGCAACTTCCTGCAATGCGGCTAACAGAATTTCGGTAGTTTGGGGCAGAGAACCTGTGGAAAACGGCGAAGCTTCTCCCCAGCCTTCGATGCCTTCGTGTGCTAATTTTACCCATAAATTCGTACTTTGGGCTGTTGTACCGCGGCTGATGGTAAGGGCAAACCGCTTGCGGACAGTGAAAGTTTCAATTTGAACGTGCATTGTCAGTGATTTGTGATTTTTTTTAGAGAAAAATCCGAGGTGGCAGATGGCGCCACTATTGCCATTTTTAACCTTTTACTTTATAGTTTGATTTTGCTTGTTCTAGTTTATCAAAAACTTGATGAAGTTCATTATTTCTGTTTCGCCGAAGAGAGTTGCTTTCTCTCTCAGCATTTGGGTGCTCTTTTTTGCTGTTGCTGGTTGCATCGTACAAGTTCTGCGCTACGGTTTTAATTATCAAGAACGCTGGATTAGTTTGTTTAACTTAGACAGAGAAATAAATTATCCTTCGTGGTACTCGTCATTTACTTTGCTGTTTTGCGCGATTTTGCTAGGTATTATTGCTAGTGCTAAGAAAAAGCAGGGCGATCGGTATTTTGGACACTGGAAAGCGCTGGCGTTCATGTTTGTATTTTTTTCTTTAGATGAAATATTGAGTCTGCACGAAATATTAATTATTAACGACTTGCGAAAGGCACTGAATTTAGGGGGAATTTTTTACTTCATTTGGGTAATTCCTGGGGCGATTTTTGTTGGGGTTACTGCGCTGGCTTATCTCAAGTTTCTCCGGCACTTACCCCGGAAAACAAGGGACTTTTTCTTACTAGCAGGCAGTATATATGTGGGTGGAGCACTTGGCATGGAAATGGTTACTGGCTATTATGCAGATGCGGTAACTAAACGAAACTTGATATATGGTTTGATGGTTTGTGTTGAGGAAATTTTGGAAATGGTAGGGGTGATCGTATTCATCTACGCCCTGCTGTCTTACATCGGTTCCCATCTTGAAACTATTGATTTGCGGTTGAAGATATTGGATAATCCAGAGAGGTAAAACTGACGATTAACCAAGATTATTAACGAAATTGAAATCGCAGACTTTATGGCTATCTACTTCTACACCACTGGCAGCGAATACGGCTGTTTTTCTAATTTTTCCAGTCATGGATTCGAGTTAGACGGAGAATATTGGCCAACTACAGAGCATTATTTTCAAGCACAAAAGTTTCCCAAAACGGCTCATTGTGACCAAATTCGCCAAGCAAAAACACCGAAAAATGCCGCAAAAATGGGACGTGATCGCTCTCGTCCCATCCGCAAAGATTGGGAAAAAGTAAAAGATGATATCATGAGAAAAGCCGTACTCCGCAAATTTGAAACTCATCCCGAAATTAGAGAAATTTTACTAGCTACTGGCGATGAGGAAATAGTCGAAAATTCCCCTGTTGATTACTATTGGGGTTGCGGTAAAGATGGTAGCGGCAAAAATATGTTGGGCCAGATTTTAATGGAAGTAAGGGAAATATTGCGAAAACGCACGTCAGAGTAAAACATAACTTAAATTTCCCAAACTAAAGCAGGACTTATTTAATCCTAAGTCCTGCAATGCTCGTCAGCGAGCATTTCCTCAATTTTCTTAAACACTGAACTTAAAAATCGGCATGAGCAACTGTCAAAACTTGTGTCAATCTCGTCGGGCTGTTCTAGTAGAGGGTTTAGCCTATCCTCAGAGACTGCGAAGCAGGGGAAACGGTAAAAACCCTGCACCACTTTTTTTGTTTTAACAACTACTCTCAACCGGAATTAACTTTTCTCGTCGCAAGTACAGCATTGTTAACCAGTCGCCTCCCGGACACCGTTCCCCTAAGGTTGGCGATTTACAGGTAAAACAGCAAAACTCCTGTTCTGGTTAAAGTTTGTTTTTTATTGATGCTGTATCTTTCTATTGTGTTGGATTTGGGGAAAGTGTTAGCTATTGTACAGAATTCTTTACATTTGTGATTTATTTAGGTACAATTGCGCCACTCTGTCGCAGTTGCTGTTGAATTCGGTTGAATTCTTTCTGTTCTGCGCTTAGCAAAGTATTGTCGATCGGCGATCGCATATCCCACTGCAATTCGGACAATAACAACAAACAGCCAGCCATAATTATTCCTGTGGTTAGATATTGCCAAGGTGCAACAAAAGTTAATAGAGGGATGCTAAATAAATGAGTTAGTCCGATCGCGATAAAAGTGCGCGATCGCAAACCGAGTCCCGTACAAAAATAGCCGATCGCGCTCAACCCCAACCACAAATCGCAAAGGTGCAGCAACAAACCTCCCCAACCGGCAAAAATACTGCCATCCGTCAGCACCAAACCAGTTATCATCAAAATCGCCCAAGAGTAAAGAATCCAGCTAACTCGCTCGACTCTTACCCAAAACAAAGTCAAAACAGCCATTACCGCAGTGCCAAATAGAGTCAAAGTTGACCACAGAATCGCCTGAAAGCTCCAACTGATGGGGAAAAACTGAGCCGTAAAAAAAATCCCCCCTGTCACCAAACCCCAAAGGAGAAAAGTTTGGTCGATGCGGGTATAAAATCCTGAGAAAAGAGTAATATTTCCAATTTGCCAGTGGAGTCGCAACAAGCCTTCGAGGTCTTGTACATCGAGATGTTCTTGTTTGCTGCGGAGTACGGGTTCGGAGGCGTTGAAAAAGGTCATCCAGTGTTGGGGAAAGTATGAAGTTTTGTGTATTGTAACAAGTCTTAAGGAATATTTTTGAGATTTTTTCTTGTTCCCCGGCTCTGCCTGGGGACGCAGATTGGGAGGATCTGCTTGCTGTTTTCCTCAGCAATCGAAGAGGCAGAAGGCTGCGTTAAGCTTTGGACTAACGCAGCCTTGAGATTTGAGTTCAAGCAAGTCTCCAATTCTTATCTTTTGGAGAATAAATGAAGGCAACATTCACAAGAATTGAGCCATCTTTTTTGCCTGTAGAGTAAATTTGCCACGTACCTGTGGGAACCTGCCGCAGATACGGTTTATTTTTCCTTAGCCGATCGTAGATTGAGCTTTTGGAGCATTTGGTATATTCGGCGGCACGTTCAACATTGCAGCCCATTTCCACCAAAACTGCGATCGGCTGGGTGAACAAATTGAGCTGTTCGTTGTTATAATTAGTCATGAAAAATCCTCGGTCTATATAGACCATAAACAACATGAGAGTGCTACTGGTTGCAGCCAGTGGCTCCCGAAAACTGATAAGCGATCGAAAGCGTCTCTAGTAACAGCTAGGGGCGCTTGTTTGCTTGTTAAGGGCAGTCTAACACTGCTCTTAAAAATATACAATAAAAATAACGTACATTTTTTAAATATATGGTAAATTAGACGTAGACGCCTTTAAAACCTTGTATAACAAGCATTTCATGGAAAACGGATTGACCAGCATTTCTCGTTCCCAGTTACTATCGAGGGGGTTGACAGTATGAAAAGTACACTTGTCTCTCGCTTCACGCCCAGTCTGATGAAGCACGAAGATTTAGAGGAGATGTTGGTGCAGCGTCACGATTTGGCAAACGAGCTAGTCGAGTCAATCCGCCAGAGTATCCTCAAGCCGATCGAGCAGCATCACCTATTGATTGGGATGCGAGGTATTGGGAAGACGCACTTAGTCTCGCTAATGTATCACCGCGTTTCCCAAATGGCGGATTTGCGGGAAAAAGTGCTGATTGCTTGGTTGCGGGAGGAAGAGTGGGGCGTCACGTCGTTTCTCGATTTGCTGCTGCGAATTTTGCGATCGCTCCAATCAGAATATCCGGCTGAATACAAGGCTGAATTGTTCGATCGGGTAGAATCGCTTTACGGTGAATCGCCCGATACCGCTCAACAGATAGCAGCAGAATTGCTGAAAGATTTTGCGGGCGATCGCACTCTGTTTTTACTGGTAGAGAACCTTGATGATTTGTTTGAAGGATTGGGCGACAGCGGGCAGCAGCAATTCCGAGACTATTTAGAAAATTATCATTTCTGTACGATTTTCGCGACATCTCAGCATTTATTCAAAGGAATTGACAATAAAAAAGCGCCATTCTATAATTTTTTCAATCTCCACTATTTAGAAAAGCTAAATTTAGCTGAAGTTGTCTGCTTATTGAAAAATCTGGCTAAATTAGAGGACAACAAAGAACTAGAGTTATTTATAGAAACGCCAAAGGGACGTTCTCGAATCGAAGCAATCCATCACTTGGCTGGCGGCAACCACCGCGTTTATATGATTTTTGCGGAATTTCTGACTCGCGACTCGCTCGATCGACTGGTAAAACCATTTTTGCAAACCCTGGATGAATTGACGCCATACTATCAGGCGCGGATGGCGTGGCTTTCCCCGCAGCAACGAAAGATAGTTGAATTTTTGTGCGATCGGCGCGGGGCTGTCATGGTGAAAGAGATTGCCCAACGCTGTTTTATGACGCATCAGACAGCATCCAGCCAACTTAAACAACTGTCTGGAATGGGTTATGTGACGAGCGAATCGATCGGGCGCGAGTCGTATTATGAACTTCAAGAAGTGTTGATGCGCTTTTGCATGGATGTGAAGAAGCATCGGGGCGAGCCGATTAGTTTAATTGTGGATTTTTTGCGGTTGTGGTACACGCAAGAAGAGCTGAAACAGCGATTGGAGCGCTTGGGAGTAAGATTTAGTGCGATCGGGAAAGAGCTAGTTGATCTTAGCTATGAAATAAGTCATTTTAAGTATCAGCTAAATCTGGAAACACTACCGCCTAATACTCTAGTTGAGCGAGAATATCTGCTGCGTGCGCTTGGGCCACGGAAAACAGAGGATTGTGAAGACTCTCGCGTGGCAGCTTGCGTGCAAGAAATTGAAAATTGCAAAGAGAAGAAAGACTATGTTTCTGCTTTAAATCTAGCAAATAAACTGGTGGCAATTCGCGGTAAGGCACGAGACTGGTTAGAAAAAGGACAATGCTTGCAAAATCTCGAACGCTATGATGAAGCATTAGAATCCTTTGAGAGGGCGATCGAACTTGACCCCAACGATCTGTCGGCTTTGGTTTTACGAGGCTATGTACTCTACAACCTCAAACGCTACGATGATGCTTTAGCATCTTTCGATCGGGCGATCGAACTTGAGGCAAATTATCAGTCTATTTGGGCTTTACGAAGCTACGTACTTGATAACCTCAAACGCTATGAAGAAGCTTTAGTATCTTTCGACCGGGCAATCGAACTTGGTGCCAATTATCAGGAGATTTGGCTTATACGAGGCAATGTACTCAACAAACTCAAACGCTATGAAGAAGCTTTAGCATCTTACGATCGGGCGCTCGAACTTGACCCCAACGATAAGTTAGCTTGGTATCTGCGAGCCGATGTACTCAATAATCTCGAACGCTATGAAGAAGCTTTAGAATCTTACGATCGGGCGCTCGAACTTGATAGTAATTATCAGCAGTATTGGATTAAGCGAGGAAATATACTCAAATATCTCGACCGCTATGAAGAAGCTTTAGAATCTTACGATCGGGCGCTGGAACTTGATCCCAATTATCAAGGGGGTTGGCTTTTACGAGGCGATTTTCTCCACTACCTCAAACAATATGAAAAAGCCTTAGAATCTTACGATAGGGCAATCGAAATTGACGACAACGCTCCGTTAACTTGGGCTACGCGAGGCGATATACTAAAAGACCTCAAACGCTATGAAGAAGCCTTAGAATCTTACGAGAGGGCGATCGAACTTGACGACAGCGATCGGTTCAATTGGGTTGGCCGAGGCGATGTACTTAACAATCTCCAACGTTATGAAGAAGCTTTAGTATCCTTCGATCGCGCCCTCGCACTTGGCCCAGATTTATATGCTTTCAACCGCGCTATCCCCATTCTCGGATTGAATCGTTGGGACGAAGGTATCGCCGCGTTAGATGACGCATTTCAAAGCGTTGAAGCTGACGATGAATCTGAGGCGCACGATGCAAAATTAATTATCAAAAACCTCTTCTCCAACAACGATATAGCGATATGGAAACCTCGCATCACTAGCCTAATTGCAGTTTACAAAAAACACGATGTCATCTCTATCTTAGGACAGGGAATTGTGCGAAACATCCCCGCGCTAATGTCAGAAATGGTAAGCGACAAAGCCGCACGCACTTGGTTAGAATTGTGGCAAGAACTAACCAGCAACTACGAAGAATTCCAAATTCCCATCCGCCTGCTGAATGCGGCAGTCCGCTATAAGGAAACAAAGGGCGACAGACGAGTTTTGCTAGAACTTGCCATAGAAGAACGCAATTTATTAGAACGATTGGTGTCAACCAAACCCGAATAAGTAAAACAGGACTTACGCACTCCGACAAAGAAACCGGGTTTTTTACCTAATCTTCGAGTACGAACGAAGTATTTTCGTGAAAAACCCGGTTTCGGCGCCCCATGCGTAAGTCATATAAAATAGATATAGAATAGAAATTGATGCTACTAGCAATGGAGTCATCCCCATGACAACAACCATTCCCACTCAAACTTTGCCAGAAATCATCTACCCAGACAGCGACGGAAAACCCATGTCTGACAATACCAAACAGTTCCAATTAATAGTAAAAATTCAAGGTGGAATAGATGCCTTATTCAAAGACAACGAAAATGTCTTTGTAGCAGGTGACTTGCTGTGGTATCCCGTCGAAGGAGATAACAAAACTCGCCAAGCACCTGATACTATGGTAGTCTTTGGCAGGCCCAAAGGTTACAGAGGTTCCTACCAACAGTGGCTTGAAGATAATATTGCGCCGCAAGTTGTCTTTGAAATCATCTCGCCGGGAAACCGACTGGGAGAAATATTTAAGCTTTTTAAGTTTTATGATAATTATGGAGTCGCAGAATGTTATTTCTACGATTTAAAGGATAATGAGTTAATAGGTTGGCTGCGAAGTGACGGAGAACTCAACTATATTGAATTAATGGATGGTTGGGTGAGTCCGCGTTTGCAGATCCGTTTTGAAACTGCATCGGGAGAGTTAGAAATTTATCGGCCTGATGGACTAAAGTTTTTGTCTTATGTGGAGTTGTCAAGACAAATGGAACAAGAACGACAGGAGAAAGAGTTAGTACAGCAAAAAGCCGATCGCCTTTCAGAAAAACTCCGAGAAATGGGCATAAATCCAGAGGACATTTGAGATTATAATAGTCCTCGAATCACGGGCGATCGGAAATTGGGTTTTTCACCAAATCTGCGGGCTGTAACGCGTCTTATCGTAAAAAACCCGGTTTCTAGACCCCCATATCTTAATTATGCAAAATCCTCGCCAAATAGCTTTTCTCGCACTCCGCGAAGTCCACCGCCGAGGTGCATTCGCAGATGCCGCACTCGATCGCGCTTTCGGCAATTCTCAACTCAACGACCTCGATCGGCGTTTAGTGACAGAATTAGTTTACGGTAGCGTCAGGAGAATGCGATCGATCGACTTCATCATCGACAAACTAGCCACAAAGAAATCCTCCCAACAACCTCCCGAACTTCGCACCATCCTACATTTAGGCTTATATCAACTCGAATATCTCAACCAGATTCCCCCCTCCGCCGCCGTCAACACCACCGTTCAACTAGCAAAAGAAAACGGATTTTCAGGACTCAGCAGTTTTGTCAATGGTTTGCTGCGACAGTATACCCGTTTAACCCCCCCAACCCCCCCTTACCAAGGGGGGGCTAAGAGTCTTCCAAATTCCCCTCAGCAAACAGAGACTAAAACCACATCTAACTCCCCCCCTTACCAAGGGGCTAAGAGTCTTCCTAATTCCCTTCAGCAAGCAGAGACTAAAACTACCTCTAACTCCCCCCCTTACCAAGGGGGGGCTGGGGGGGGTTTGAATTCCCTAAAATTACCCGAAAACCCAGTCCAACGCTTAGGAATTATCCACAGTTTCCCCGACTGGCTAATAGAATTGTGGATCGAACAAATAGGCGAAACCGAAACCGAACAACTCTGTGAATGGTTCAACCAATCCCCCACAATTGACCTGAGAATTAATCCCTTAAAAAGCTCGATCGCCCAAATTGAAACCGCCTTCAAATCCCAAAACATTAGCGTTAGCAGAATCCCACACTTGCCACAAGCATTAAGACTAAATGGCAGCATCGGCGCCATTCAAAACCTCCCCGGATACAGCGAAGGTTGGTGGACAATCCAAGACAGCAGCGCTCAATTAGTCACCCATTTACTAGCGCCCCAGCCTGGGGAAACCATCATCGACGCCTGTGCCGCACCGGGAGGAAAAACCACCCACAGCGCCGAATTAATGCAGGATGAAGGCACTATTTATGCCTGCGATAAAACCGCCAGCAGACTCAAAAAACTTAAAGAAAATGCCGACAGACTCCAGATGAAATCCATTAAAATTCATACCGGAGACAGCCGCCATTTCCCAGAGTTTGTTAACCTCGCAGACAGAGTTTTACTAGACGCACCTTGTTCCGGCCTCGGAACCCTCCACCGCCGCGCCGACGCCCGCTGGCATCACACGCCCGAAAACATTCAACAACAATCTCAACTGCAATCGGAATTGCTAGCAAATGCAGCGACATTTGTCAAGTCCGGCGGCGTATTAGTTTATGCAACTTGCACAATTCATCCCTTGGAAAATGAAACAGTTATTCGATCGTTCTTAGACAGCAATCCTCACTGGCAAATAGAACCGCCAACCATTGATTTACCCGTACAGCCATCACCCGAAGGATGGGTGAAAGTGTGGCCGCACAGAGATCACATGGATGGCTTTTTTATGGTAAGGCTAAAGCAATTGAAAAAGGAGTAAAGTCCTTACTCCAAACCGATAGTTTAATATCCCGGTTCTTGATAAGCAGGCTCTTGATAAGCCGGCTCTTGATAAGCTGGCTCTTCATAAGCCGGTTCTTGATAAGCTGGCTCTTGCGGTGGGTAATACTTCGGTTCAGGATTGGGATTGTAAGGTACGATCGCACCATCCTCATTCACAATCATCCCCCGAATAATCCTCTTAGGCTCCACCGGTTTAGCCTTAATACTGCCTTTGCGGCCCTCCAACTTCGGCAACTTCGGAAACTTCTCAACGGGCATTCCCTTAACAGCTTGACTCATAAAATCGCGCCAATTGTAGGCCGCCGTACCGCTAGTTCCCCAAGTCGGATAATTATCATCATTCCCCAGCCAAACCCCAGTCACCACCTGTGGAATGTAACCAATAAACCACAAATCCCGGACATTTTCCGAAGTACCGGTTTTGCCTGCTACAGCGCGATCGTTTAAAGCAGCAGGCCCCCCCGTACCGTCTTGCACAACACCCTCCAACATCCAAGTAGTAATCGCAGCACTATCCTTATCCAAAACCCGCTTCGGTTTAAAATTAGCCTGATAAATCACATCTCCCCGCTGATTAATCACCCGCTTAATTCCGTGGGCTTCAATAAAATTCCCTTGCGCGGCTAAAGTACCGTAAGCATTGGTTAACTCCAGCAAATTCACCTCCGAAGAACCCAAAGCCAGGGAATAAATCGGACTCAATTTCGACTTAATTCCCATATCGTTGGCTACTTTGATCGCCGGTTCAAAGCCCACATCCATCAACACCTTCACAGCTACGACATTCACCGAACGTGTCAAAGCATCAGAGATCGATCGCCAACCGCTAAATTTTTTGCCATAATTATTCGGTTGATAGCCGTCGATAATAATTGGTTCGTCTTCGTAACTGTCATAGGGAGAAAAACCCGCCGCCATCGCCGCGGCATAAACCAACCCTTTAAACGTCGAGCCAGGCTGCCGCAAAGCCTGCGTAGCGCGATTAAATTCACTTTCCTTAAAATTTCCCCCTCCTACCAGCGCCTTAACTTCCCCAGTCTTAGTGTCCATAGAAACTAAAGCCGCCTGTTCAAAACCCTGACGGCGGCCATCAACTTCGATCGCATCTTTAACCACCTTTTCCGCTATTTTCTGCCACTTCAAATCCACCGTCGTCTCGACAGTCAAACCGCCAGCTTCCAAAGCATCCTCAGAAACATAGCGCGGCAATTCCTTCCGAATGTAACTAGCAAAATAAGGTGCGACTACTTTAAATCGCTTCGGCGGACTTGGTTTAACTGCGATAGGTTCCGCCATCGCCTCCTTCGCCTGAACCTCTGTAATTACCTTCGCTTCCTGCATTTGTTGCAGCACAAGATTGCGGCGTTTCTTAGCAATATCGGGATTAACCAAAGGCGAGTATTCGCTCGGTGCCGGCGGCAAACCCGCCAAAGTTGCCATCTCTGCCAAAGTTAATTTATCGACTGTTTTGCTAAAGAAAACCAAAGCTGCATCTGCCACTCCGTAGGCATCCGAACCCAAATAAACCAGATTTAAATATCTTTCTAAAACTTGGTCTTTACTCAACTCCCGCTCTATTTTCTGAGCTAAAAGAGCTTCCCGAACCTTCCGCCTAATACTTCTTTCCTGATTAAGAAAAACAACGCGAGCCAATTGTTGCGTAATTGTACTGCCGCCCTGCACTAAATCTCTCGCTATCAAATTAGAAACAATCGATCGCACAATACCTTGATAATCCACCCCGCGATGTTGATAAAAACGGCGGTCTTCTATGGCAATAAAAGCTTTAACCAACAGTTCGGGAATTTCTTGAAGTTTCAGTTTATCTCTAGTTGCAGGCCCCGACTGCAACAAAATCGTATTATCTGCCGCCTTAATTGTCAGTGTCCCGTCGCGGTTAAAGGCGGACAAATCGTTAACATCTGGCAAACCTTTGTCTAAGGTGTACAAAATCCATAAACCGTAGATTAAAGCGCCCCCGCCTATACTTGCCACACCTAAACTTATCCAAAATCTAGGGCGGCGGGGGATACGTTTTTTAGTATTTTCCTGCGGTGCGCTATTTTCCTGTAGTGCCGTATTTATCTGCTGTTGGGTGTTCTGCGATTCGCTATTTTCCGGCAATTCGCTACTATCCGATTTTTGGGGTGATTTAGTTCCCAGCAAACTTAATCCCGGCCGCAACAATTCTTTTCCCTTGGTTTGCAAGCTGGTAACTTGAGGTTCAATTTCCAACCAAGCAATTAAGCGCTTTAACCCTTCCCAATTGCGCTTGACTATTGGATATCGAGCGTATTCTGGCTCTAAATATTCTGACTCTAAATATTCTGACTCTAAATATTCTGACTCTTCTAGAGGTGCAGCATCTTCTGATACCACATACTCGGAGCGCTCATCCCTTGTCTGTGTAGAAAATTCCGCCTCGGATTCCGGCGAGTTGAGCTTATTGCCCTTCGCAGCCTTGGGCGGTTCTCGATCGGAATTACCGCTTATTGCGTTAGTGACTTTGCTCAATGTATCTTTGATATTTGAGAAAAATTCTGCCACGTTCAGACCTTCAAACCTCATCAAGTCCGATTAAAAATTAAAAATCAAAAAAGCTAGTCTTCTTCAATTCTTAATTTTTAATTCGACATTTTTTCTTGAATAACACGCTGCCTTGAATTAGATTTTTTGAATTAAAAACTTTTTAATTCACCACTCAAAATTCAAAACTTTTCTTAACGCTGCAGAGCTTGGTATTTTTTCGAGAAGTGAATTAGATTTTTTGAATTCAAAATTTTTTAACTCAAACCTCAAAACTCCGCTTAACTCGCATGACCCAGTGCCAAGGCTGCTACCAGCATACCCAAAACCAGGAAAGGCTGAGCACTTGCCTGATATTTAACATCATTTTCCAGGGGATTACGCAAAAAGTACATATCCTGAAAAGTAATTTGGGGAATTATCAGCAGCAGCAGAATGACAGCGTAAAGGTTTTGGTGGATGCTGATCAGGTAGCCTGCAATCCCAGCTTGAAAGATGTCGATCATCAACACGCAAATCCAAGCTGCAGTGCTGATGCCAAACATCACTGGTAAAGATTTTAACCCTAATTGCCGATCGCCCTCAACACTTTTGAAATCATTGACGATCGCAATCCCCAGCCCTGCCAAACTATAAAACAGCGTCAAGATCATAATGGTGGGATCTAGTGTACCAAACAAAGCTTGACCCGCCCACCAAGGCAGGGCAATGTAGCTAGCACCCAGGGCATAATTTCCCAACCAGCCATTCTGCTTGAGTTTCAGCGGGGGCGCAGAGTAGATATAAGCTAGAAACGCGCCGCCGAGAGTCAAAACAGTCATTATCGGGAATTCATGACCCGCCCACAAGTCTAGAGCATAAGCCACCCCAATGCCAGTCGCTAATAATACCAAAATTTGCGTTACTACTTGGGGAATCGAGATAATCCCGGAGGGAATCGGACGGTAGGGCTCGTTAATGGCGTCGATGTCGCGATCGTAAAAATCGTTCAAAGTTTGAGTGTACCCTGCCAGCAACGGCCCTGACATCAACATACAAGCGGCTGCGATCAAAAAATTCTCTAGGTTCCAAACATAGTTTCCAGAAGAAGCCGCCCCGCACACCACGCCCCAAATTAGGGGAATCCAGGTAATCGGTTTCATCAATTGCAAGCGAATCTTCCAGATAGAAGTTTCCCCGCTAGCGGCCCCTTTCATGCCCAACAGTTGCCGAGTTTTGGCACTGCGGTTTTCGGTAGCAGCACTTTCCGGTGCAGCTTCTGGGGAGATTTGGGATGGAGGAGAGTCAGACATAATTTGATGTTAGCGGTACTGCTACTATTGTGTCGTTTTGCATTTCATTGACACTCTCCGGGCTAAAGCCACAGAGATTCTTTGATCTACGAGTCAATTTGCTGAGACAGGATTTCTCCAGCCAAAGTAGAGATTGATTCTCCCAAAGCGTTACTTGCATCAAGTGCAAAGGTTCCGGTATGCCCTACCGTACCCAATCCTCGACTTAGGATGTTTTTGGCTGCATTGAAATCTCTATCCAAGGTACACCCGCACTTGCAGACGTGCGTTCTTGTGGACAGCGTTTTCTTAACAACTTCTCCGCAGTTAGAGCATTCTTGGCTGGTATATTGCGGATTTACCGCAACCGTTACCCGCTCAAATACTTTTCCAAAATATTCAAGCCAGATGCGGAACTGATACCAAGATGCGTCGTTAATAGACTTAGCTAAGCAATGATTTTGCACCATATTCTTGATTCTCAAATCTTCGTAGGCTATCAAGTCGCTTGACTGAACTACGCACCGTGCAAGTTTTATTGCATGATCTTTGCGTTGTCTACTTATTTTGAGATGCTGCTTACCTAAAATCTGTCTAGCTTTGCCTCTATTTTTGGAACCTTTAGTTTTTCTGGATACGCGACGCTGACAACGCTTGAGAACTTTCTCACCTTTTCTCAGGAATCTAGGATTTTCCACCGTAACTCCGTTTGAATCGGTGTAATATTCTTTCAACCCAACGTCTAGTCCGATGGTATTGCCAGAGGGCTCCGTGTTTTCCTTTCTATCGACATCGATACAGAATTGGACGTATACACCGTCTGCACGTTTTACTAATCGAACCCGTTTAATTTGGTTGATTTGGTAGAAGTGCAGATCGCGTGTACCTTTTAGCTTGAGCTTGCCAATTCCTTTTTTGTCGCTAAATTTAATCGATTTCCTGTCGTCTGCAAGTTTCCAGCCAGTCGATTTATACTCGACAGAACGACAGTCTTTCTGGAATTTTGGATACCCTTTTTTGCCGGGAGTTCCTTTTTTACAGTTGTCGTAGAATCGGGAGATAGCAGACCAAGCACGTTCGGCGCTAGCTTGCCTAGCCTGCGAATTGAGTTCATCAGCAAACGGAAACGATGCTGCCAATACCGCACAGTATTTGTTCAAATCGTACTTGTTCACTTTTTTGTTGTCGATCCAATAGCGTAAACAACTATTGCGAACAAACTGGGCAGTGCGAATTGCTTCGTCTACTGCCGTGAACTGGCTTGATTTTCCGTAAGCTTTTAACTCGAAGACTAGCATTGTTTTACCTCCCACCTTATGCTACATCATCTGGCACAAAGTAAGAGGTGGTACAACAAAAGTTTACATAAAAGTCGTCCTAGAAGGACGGGGTTTTAAACCCAGTTTTTTGATATAGCAATCCGATCTGAGTCTCACAACACCACGCCCTCTTGTCTTCCTAGACTTCTTATATAGCAAGACTTTCAGATTTTACATATCTAGAAAATCACTTAGGATTGCTATAAATACTTTTTTTTATAATTTCGCGCTTGCCCGCCTGCAGGGGGAGATTTTTGCCAGCCGGTGCATTTAATGTCAATTACCAGGAGGCGATCGAGTTTTTTGCCATACTACCCTTGAATGATCTCATCTGCCAGAAAATCTGGCAAAAATTCAGAATCTAGAACCTCGACCGAAGTGTAGATACATAATTGCGGAAACGTTTCTACAGGCAATCCAGTTTCAGCAATTGCTTGTTCTGCTGCATCCGCATAGCATTCAGTCAATACCTCTTCAAGATATGGTTTGAGACTGGGGGAATCTTTGATAGCTTTGCGAATGCGTCTGCGATGTTCGGCAATGCTGCCTTTCCAACTACCGCTTCTTTGATCCGGTTGAAATTGCCACTTAAGCAAGTGCAGGAGAATTACAACCAGATTACTCTCTAAACTCCGGCGTTCACTTCGCCCCATGTCTTCTATTTCTGCAATCAGATTTTCCCAGTCGATGTTTGAATAGTCGCGAACCCGCAACTTTTCCACAGTAGTTTCAATCCATCTCAGGTAATCTGTATCATACAATTTTTGTCGTTCTACTTCTAATTTTGTCGTCATAATACTTTTTAGTTGGGCGGGGGCGGGTTTACGAGATGATTGGTTTTAGGCAATTATTGTTGGTCTAACCCGGCCCTACAAGGTTCGATCGCATATTATTGTTTTTTTTTTGCTTTGGACTTACTTAACAACTGCAAATTAACAAATATGGCGGTATGAATCAAAAGGCAGTCCCGTCCGCCGCTTGACTTCCACAACTGATTTATAAGCACCTTTTCTCTGCCTTTCTCTAACTATTCTTTCAGCAACAGCTCGATCTAAACCGCTGGCGATTAACTCTTCCGGCGAAAGAATATTTAACCGTTTCCAAGTAAACTGAGATTCTTTTTGATAATTGTAGCTGAAGCAAATCATCGGGGCGATGCGTCTGACGTGACTTTCGGGAACTCCGGCTATTTCTGATAACTCTTCGGCGTGGGTGAAAATGTAGCCTTCGTTTTGCAAAGATTCAATATCGTTGGCGTAGACGATCGGCAAACCCAAGATTCTGACCATATCGTCTTTGGTACACTCGTTAATATCTATTTTGCCGCGCACGTTTGCCAGTTCTTCGGCATTAGTCGCACTCGCCGGAACCAGTAAACCTCTGGGTGCGGTTTTGATGAGATAGCGCTTTTTCAAACTAAAAGCGGTGACAATTTGAGCAATCCAAACGATCGTACCCAAATTAACTGAAGAAGAAACCGCTAGTGCTGCTAAAGTAATGCCAACACCCCATCCCATCCAACTGCGAATATTTGACTTTTGGCCTGCATAGGCGATCGCCAATCCGCCGAAGTAGGGAATAAAAGCATACCACACCCAGTTGGGAGTTTGACGCAGCCAGTATAAATCTTGAGACACTTTATTTTTATCCTTAAATAGCTGTGATCTCACACTTACTTATTTCACTCCCACTTTTTTAATAGTGGGCTTCCTTCTTCCTTCTTCCTTCTTCCTTCTTCCTTCTTCCTTCTTAATTACAATTCTCGCAACAGTTTTTGGCGTTTTTCTTCATATTCTTCGGCCGTAATTGCGCCCATATCGTAAAGTTTTTTCAATTCGCCGATCGCCCCGGTTACATCTTTTGCCGCTCTGAGGACATACCCTGATGGCAACGTGCCGCCATTGTACTGAACCTGAAAAGCTTGTTCCGACATCAGCAGCAGTCCAAGAAAATCGAAAAATGCGATCACGAACGGAATTAATGTCCCAGAAAATAGCAAGTATAATACCCCTGCTAAGTTATTGCCCAAATAAAATTTGTGAATTCCGAAACCTCCTACAAAGAAAGCTAACAGAACTGCTACGGTTTTATCTTTTACCATTTTTACTTTCCCCAGTTTTTTATTTTAACTTCCGCCATCGACTTTGAATGCACGACCTTGAACAATCGAGCTAAGTAATTTTACTAATTTTTACTCATTTATTTGGGTTTTTGCGAAACTTAGACATCGCAAAATACAGCAGAACTATACCGGCTTGAGCTTGTAGAATGACCAAGTAGCCTCTCAAGAAATAATTGAGTTCGCTGCCTGAATTGAGAGAAAATATTAAAATGCCCAAGGCTGCGTAGGGTGCGAAACGCATCCAACTCGGCGTTCCCTCTAACTTGTGGCTGTTCAAATTGCTCATTGGGTTTAAGCCTCATCCTAAATTAAAATTTAGCTATAAATTAGCCGGATTGTCAACTTCCGTTTGGTGCGATCGCCCGCGTGAGTCTCTCAATCCATCAGCCGACAAGATATTACTTCCATGTTAAACCCTGTTTTTCCGCTAAAGTAAGGGAACCGGGCGGGCAGATCGGGCTCTGTTGCTGAGATTACAGATTAGGGTGAACCCGCCCCTAATGAAATTCCGGTTATTTTACCGGGCTAGATATCAGGGGCGCACCGAACAGCCTACTGCTGTTTTTGGCAAGAGTCGATCGCCCGCACGAAAACTGTCAAAAAAACTCTGTTAATTCACAATTATTAACAACCGCCCCAATTAACTCGCGCCACCACCCAAAAGAAACAGACTCAGGAGAGTACCGCTGTTCCAAAGACTGTGGAGAAGCATAGGAGCAAGTAGATTGCGCGATCGCGTGTACACAAACCCCAAAACCGCACCCAAAGTCGCCAAAGGCAGAATCTCAGAGACACTCAAGTGAGCCACCGCAAACAAGAAAGCAGAAGCTGCGATCGCCCCCCAAACAGGCAAATAGCGAGTCAGAGAAGGCAGTAGAAAGCCCCGAAACACAATTTCCTCAAAAACCGGAGCCGCGATCGCCGCAGTGCCAAAAAACACCGCCAAAGCCACGTTGTCCCTACCTTCGAGAACGATCGGCAAAATCGGATTACTGCCACCTTGTCCCTGCCAAAATTGCTGATTGATCAGCGATACCAAAACTACCAAAGGCAAAGCAACAAAATAGCCGCCAAATCCCCACAAAAACCAATTTCCCCGCCAATTAATCCGAAACCAACCTTCAGGTAAAGGCAAAAAAGACTTGACCGAAAAATACAGTACCGAAAGCCCCCCACCCGACAGCAACAAATAAGTAGCAAAGATATAAAAAGCCTTGTCGCGCGGGTCAAAAGTAGCTGGATTGAGTTTTAAAACAGCCAGAGAAACAGGCAGCAACAAATAGGGAATCAAGATTTGCCCGACAAAGAAAAAGCCGACCACAAGTACCTGCCAAACAATCTCACCGTCCCAAGGCACATCCCAAGTCAAGCTCGCATTTCGCGCCAACAGCGGGCCGGAACCTGCTGTATCTAACTGCTTCCGCTGCAACAACCACTGCACGGTCAAACCAACCAGCAAAACCGTACCAATACAAAGTGCGATCGCCGGAACGCCAACTATAATTGCCAACTTTTCTACAGCTTGCTCTGCCGTTGCTTGCTCTGCAGCTTGCAGCGCCGCCAGCTCTTTAGAACGTTCTTGCAGCTTGTAAAGTTGAGCTAGAGCGCGATAGCGAAACCACCCATCCAAAGACTTTTGAATGCGCGGCTCGGCATCCGGCAGCAGTTGAGCCGGATTGCTCCAAATTCCAGTTAAAACTTGAGCAGTTTCCACCGAAGAATCATCATCACTTTTAGTTTTGTAGCGCTCAACTAAATTTTTCCAACTTTGCAGAGCCGCCTCAGTTTTGCCACTGCTTGCCTGCAAAATTCCCAATCGCAAGTCAAGTTCGTTTAGCAGCACTGACTGTTGCTTTATCGACTCGGACGCCGCCTTATTCTGAGCCAAATTCAGAGTATTATCAGGCGACTTGGAGGCAATGGCAGACTGAATTTCTTTAACTTGTGCTTGAGATGTTTCGAGAGTTTTGCGAGTCGAGTCTCGCGCTTCTTGATATTGCGTCAAAGCCGTATTTAAAGGATCTGCACCGACAATATTGGTGCGCGCCGAACTTAAATTAGCACTCTGATTATTTTCTCCTTGCCACTCCGAGGCGTGCAACAGCAAATTTGTCTGGTAGAGTTCCAGTCGGCTTTGAATTTGCGGCTGATTCCAACTAGCAAGTAAAGATAAACCGACCAGGGCGATCGCGATCGCCGTTAAAATACCTAAAATAACCCGCTTCAGTGTCATTCCTCGTTTTCCGTCCCGCGCGAATCCGTGGCTAAATCTTTTCCGTCTTTAATCATAGGTCGTTGCAGACGAGAGTATCCCGACAACTGGTAAAATTTCACTGGCTCATCTTTTTGACTCGCCTCGCACCCTTCGACTGGGTAAGGTAGGCATCGCATTGGTCTACAGTTTGACGACTGGGTTCCGATCCCCCCTAGCCCCCCTTCTTAAGGGGGGGACAGGAAACGCTCAAAGTCAACCCCTACTCCCCTTCTTAAGGGGGATTTAGGGGGATCGAGACTACGGTAGAAGCGAGGTTTTTCAATGGGGTAAGGTGCTTATGGGTACACCCTCCGACTCGGTAGCAGCGTAAATCTAAAATCTAAAATCTAAAATCTAAAATCGAATGACTCGCATTATCTTAGTCCGTCACGGCAAAAGCACATACAATCAAGAACGCCGCATCCAAGGCCGCCTGGATAAATCGATTTTGACAGAAGCAGGCCGCAGCGCCGCCCTGCAAGTAGGCGACACACTCAGCAGTATCGCCTTTGATGCCGCCTATACCAGTCCTCTACAACGAGCCAAAGAAACAGCGGAAATCATCCTGTCGCGCTTGACAAATCCGCCGCAGCTCCAGCCAACTGATAATTTGATGGAAATCGATTTGCCTCTGTGGGAAGGAATGCTGCGGCAAGATGCGATCGACAAATTCCCCGAAGCATATCAGCAATGGCAAAAACAGCCAGACAAATTTTCCATGAAACTGCTATCTGCTGACGGAGAAATCGAACACTTTCCCGTATTGGCAATTTTTGCTAACGCACGTCATTTTTGGCAAGAACTTTTATCGCGCCACCAGGACGGCACAATTCTAGTAGTAGGTCACAACGGAATCAACCGCGCTCTTATCGCCACCGCGTCGGAAATTACCCCGGATTACTATCAATCAATTCAACAGTCAAATTGCGGAATTAGCGTCATTAATTTTGGAACTTCCCCTGTTACCAACGACGCAATTGGAGAGCCACAAAAGAAAGTTGCAGTTCAATTAGAGTCGGTGAATTTAACTTCCCATACCGGGGAAATTTTTCCCAAACCGAGGGACGGACACCAAGGCCCGCGCTTGTTGCTGGTGCGTCACGGCGAAACCGACTGGAATAAAGCCGGTAAATTTCAGGGACAAATTGACGTGCCTCTCAACGATAACGGTCGCGAACAATCCCGGCGAGCAGCAGAATTTCTCAAGGACGTAAAATTAGATTTTGCGATCAGCAGTTCGATGCTGCGCCCGAAAGAAACTGCGGAAATTATTCTCCAATATCACGGCGGTTTGCAACTGGAACTGCGCGATGAGTTGAGAGAAATCAGCCACGGACTTTGGGAAGGAAAATTTGAATCAGAAATCGAACAATCCTATCCGGGTTTGCTAGAAGAATGGAAAACATCTCCTGAAAAAGTGCAAATGCCCGAAGGAGAGAATTTGCAGCAAGTTTGGCAGAGAGCGATCGCATCTTGGCGAGAAATAGTACAATCAGTTTCTGGTACTGGGATTGTCGTTGCTCACGACGCCATTAACAAAGCAATTCTCTGCCATCTATTCGGTTTGGAACCAGAACATTTCTGGAAATTCAAACAAGGAAACGGAGCCGTTAGCGTGATTGATTATCCCCACGGCCCCGATGGTTTGCCGGTATTACAAGCGATGAATGTCACAACTCATTTGAGCGGCGGAGTTTTTGACAAAACAGCAGCCGGAGCACTGTAATTAGTAAAGTGCTCGGCGCGAACCCGTAGCGGCAAGAACGCCCACCGCTACGGGTTCGCGCCTGAAAAATGTTTGAATTTTGATAACAACCGCGCCGACGCTTAGGAAGTTCTTAATTCCTGAAACTAATGCGGTGGATTGCTTCTTCCATCTTCCTGACATCCGTTACATCCGTTACATAATCCGTTGCCGAACTTCCTTCTTCCTTCTGTTATATGAGCCGCGAACTGCTACAAAATGTACGAGTGCTAGATCCAGTTTCAGGGAGCGATCGCATCGCTGATATTCTGATTGCTGAAGGTAATATCAAAGCAGTTGAGGAAAAAATTGCTGAGTTTCCCGCTGACACAGAAGTGCGGGATTGCCAGGGACTGATTTTGGGGCCGGGGTTAACTGATATCTACAGCCACAGCGGAGAACCGGGTTTTGAGGATCGGGAAACCCTAGAATCCTTGATGCAGGCTGCGGCGGCTGGCGGTTTTACGCGAGTGGCGATTTTGCCGGATACCTCCCCACCTGTTGACAATTTGGCCGGTTTAGCTTTGTTGCAGCAACATATCCGCAATTTGTCGCCCGGCCTGCCCCGCTTGTATTTTTGGGGAGCGCTGACAGCGGGCGTTAAAGGGCAGCAGATGGCCGAGTTGGGCGAGCTGGCCTCCTGTGCAGTGGTGGGTTTTGCGGACGGTTTGCCGCTGTCTAATCCGGCTCTGGTGAGGCGTTTGCTTGAGTATATCCAGCCTTTGGGCAAGTCTGTGGCTTTGTGGCCGTGCGATCAAACTTTGGCAGGAAAGGGCGCGGCGCGGGAGGGTGCGGTGTCGGTGCGCTTGGGTTTGCCTGGAATTCCGGCGAGTGCGGAAACTTCGGCTTTGGCGGCAATCCTGGAGTTGGTGGCATCTGCGGGCACTCCAGTGCACATTATGCGCGTTTCTACAGCGCGCAGCGTGGAATTGATTCGAGATGCGAAGGCGCGGGGTTTGCCGGTGACTGCGAGTGTGACTTGGATGCACTTGCTGTTGAATGTCGGGGCAATTTCAGGAAACTCTCAAGATTCCGGCGGGAAAAATGCTCTGACTGCTTCGTTTGGCTACGATCCGAATTTACGCCTAGAACCGCCGTTGGGCAATCTCAGCGACCAATTAGCACTAATTCAAGCTGTGAAAGATGGCGTAATTGATGCGATCGCGATCGACCACAAGCCGCATACTTATGAGGAGAAAACAGTGGCTTTTGCTGATAGTCCGCCCGGGGCGATCGGCTTGGAATTAGCTTTGCCTTTACTGTGGCACGGACTGGTAGAAACTGGCGAATTTTCAGCTTTGCAACTGTGGCGAGTGTTGAGCGCAGGCCCTGTAGTTGGTCTCGGACAAACCCCCGCCACGGTTGCACCAGGAGTCTCTGCTGAGCTGATTTTGTTCGACCCGGAAATAAGTTGGACTGTTGACGGGTCAAGTCTGAAGTCGCGATCGGCAAATACGCCTTGGTTGGGACAGCAATTAGCCGGAAAAGTTGTGCAAACTTGGATTTATTGACCGTTGAAATAGAAATTCATCTGTTGTAGAACAGGCATCTTGCCTGTTTCAAAAATTATAACAGGCATCTTGCCTGTTTCTGGGAATGCTGCCTGATGTGAGTCATCAGAAAGGATAAATACATGATTGCTGGTCTTGATTCGTGGAATTTCCCACCGCAAAACCTGACATTAGACATCAACGAAATTCATGTTTGGCGCGTATCTCTGGCTCAAACAGAATCTTGCTTGCAGAGTTTACAAGAGACTCTCTCTACCGACGAGCGGACAAAAGCCGAGGGTTTTCACTTTCCCAAAGGTCGATCGCAATTTATTGTGAGTCGTGGCGCGCTGAGAGCAATTCTGAGTAGCTATCTTCATATAAATCCTCACATTTTGCGCTTTGATTACAATCCCTACGGCAAACCCTCTCTCATCGCCACCCAAGGTGGAAATACCCTGCGTTTCAATTTGTCTCACTCAGGGAACATGGCACTAATTGCGATTACCAAAAATCGAGATATTGGTGTCGATATTGAAAGCATAAATCCCAACTTTCCTTGCCTGGAAATTGCAGAAAAGTTTTTTTCACCATTAGAAAATTCTGTGTTGCGTTCGCTCCCAGAACATCTCCAATGCACCGCTTTTTTTACCTGCTGGACTCGCAAAGAAGCCTATATCAAAGCAGTCGGTAAAGGACTTTCTATTCCCCTGAATCAGTTTGATGTCAGCCTCGCACCAGGAGAACCTGCCGCGCTATTAAATGTTGAAGACAACCCCGAAGAAGCATCGAGATGGTCTTTAATGGAATTAATTCCGAGTTCAGATATGGTGGTGGCGGCTGTTGCGGTTGCAGGAGATTGCTCTAAACTTCATTGTTGGCAGTGGACAGGGGAGTTTTGAGTGATGGTTCGTATCATTTCATTTATCAAAATAACCTTGGTTTCAACTCAACAGAAAGCACTTAAAAAATACAATTTTATGCCAGATTCTAATCCCTACAAAATCTAAAATCTAAAATCCTCTGAGACTGTTTTCTCCTTTATGACGCCGGAAACTCGACGCTCATAAACCCGGTGAATGAGTATATTTTTTGTTACTAAAACCAAGATTGTTCCGAGAAAGCGCGTTTCTCACATAGAGAGTAGAAAAACAGGATTTTGATTGAATAGTAGAGACTAAATCAAATAATTATTGTTTTTATCCCAAGTTGTGATTCATCACTTCTTTGTCCCGGAATATATTAAATAAAGTCCGATAGACTTTTGGGCAAAATTACCTGCAATTCCTGACAGCGTTGCAGATAGTTGTGCGCCACCTGATCCAAGGGATTCTTTCGCAGGCAATCAGCAAACAGTTCTGCTGCTTCTTGATGTTTAGCAGCAGCGTAGTTGTACAGCGCTTCTAAAAATACGGGCAAAGTTGCTAACTTGCCCTCTTTCACTTCTGGTGCATCGGCATCAAAGACTTCGTAAATCGTCAGCAAATCCGATTTACCTTTCACTCGAACACAGCCGATATTTCGGATTGCGTAACTTGCTGTATCGCTCAACTCTAAGAAAGTATTTTGAGTAATCAGCATCGACACAGCGTAACTTTTCGTCAAGCTTTCCACCCGCGAGGCTAAATTCACCGCGTCGCCAATCACCGTACTGTCCATCCTGTTAGTTGACCCGACTGTTCCTAACATCAATGAACCCGTATTGATGCCAATCCCAATTTTAATAGGTTCGTAGCTGCAACTAATGCGATGTTGATTGTATTCATGGAGACTGTGCAGCATAGCAATTCCTGCCTTGACTGCATCCTCTGCACTGTAGCCAAACAACGCCATAATTGCATCGCCAATATATTTATCAATAAAGCCATGATTTTTAATAATGCTTGGCTCCATTCGACTCAAATAAGAATTAATAAAATTGAAATTTTCCTGCGGTGTCATTTTCTCGGAAAGAGCCGTAAAATCCCGAATATCGGAAAACAATATTGACATTTCCTTTTCTACGCTCTCGCCGAGTCGAACGTCGCTCAAGCTATCGTGGCTTAGCAGCGAGACAAATTCATTCGGCACAAAGCGTTTAGCAGCTTCTGTTAATTTTAATTGCTGTGATAGGGCAAATTCTAATTCCTGATTGATTTTCCGAAGTTCGGCATTTTGTTCTGCTAGTTTTTTATCCTGACTGTAACTGTGGACGGCTTCTGTCACAGTCAATTTCAAGTCTTCAGTTTGCCAAGGTTTGCTGATGTAGCGGTATAGTTTGGCCTGTTTGATGGCATTTCCTACCGCCTCAATAGTAGCCTGACCGGTTAGCATCACTTTGAGAGTTTTGGGAGAAATTTCGTGAACTAGCCGCAACAATTCATCTCCTTTCATGTCAGGCATCACGTAATCCGAGATAATTAAAGGGATTTCATACCCGTCTTCGAGCAATTCAGCAATTAACTCTAGGGCATCTTTACCTCCTTCGGCAATTTCAATCTGATAAGTATTGCCTAAAGTCTCTTTTAATTCAGCTTTAAGACTTTTCAAAATAGTTTTTTCATCGTCAACGCAAATAATGACTTGTTTGGTCATAGCGATAAAGCCGTTTTAACGGTTTCGATCAGCTCTGATTCCGACCAAGGTTTCTGCAAACACCGATGGAGGTTGGCTTCGTCAAAAGCCCTGTTCACTGCCTCTTCATCGGCTTGACCTGTCAGCATAATTTTTACTATGCTCGGAAATTTTTGATGGACGCGAACCAGAAGTTCATCTCCTTTCATTCCTGGCATTAACCAATCAGATACAATCAAGATAATTGAAAGTTCTTCGTCATTTAATTCATCAATTAACTCTAAAGCCTCGGTGGCATTTTCCGCTAGCTCATACAAGTAAGCATTCCCAAATGCTGATTTTAGCTGGGTTTTGAGGCTGTGTAAAACTACTTTTTCGTCGTCAACACATAGGATAATTGGTTTAGACATTTTTGCAGTATTAACTAAGTGTTCAAGCGAGATTTACAGGCAAAACAACGGTAAAAGTAGTTTTGCCGGGGACAGATTCAACTTCTATTTGACCGCGATGTTTGTCAACTATTTTTCTGACTATATCAAGACCCAGACCGCTGCCTTCTCCGGGGGGTTTAGTTGTGAAGAAGGGAGCGAATATTTTGGGCATGACTTCTGGAGGAATTCCTTTGCCACTATCTGTAACTCTGACTTTGATAGAGTTGCCTTCTTGAAGGATATCTAGAGTTAATGTGCCTTTATTCTCCATGGCTTGCAGGCCGTTGTGAATCAGATTTGTCCATACCTGATTCAGTTGGTCTACATAGCACAGCACCTGCGGTATTTTTTGGAAGTTGCGGATCACTTCTACGCCGTATTTGAGGTTATTTTGATACAGTGTAAGTACGGTTTCTATTCCTTCAGTTATATTAGATTGAACCATCGCTTCTGATGAGTCGTAACGGGCATAATTTTTCAGGGCAAAGACGACTTTAGAAGCGCGATCGGCTGCGGTATTAATTGTTTGGGTTCCTCGCTGGATTCCTGAGAGTTTGTAAGCCATTTCTAAGATACGATCGCGATCGACCTTTTGCAGCAGAGATAGAAAGTCGTCGGCCTCGTAAATTCCCATATCTACCAAGGTGTCGGCGATATCATCCGCTTCGTCAATGTCTTCACCTTCGAGTTGACTAATTAAAGCGCGCTTTAACTTCCTTTCTTCTTTAGCTGTTAAAGTCATATCTTTTTGTAGCGAACGATACAGTAACTCGCAGAATTTTTCAGCTTCTGCGGGCGAAAGCGACTGAAACAGTGACGGCAAGTTGGTGAGAGTTTGACCCAAAAATTTAGTCATATTTCCAGCACTCGATCGGATCGCACCCAGCGGAGTATTCAATTCGTGAGCAACTCCGGCGACTAATTGGCCTAAAGCTGCCATTTTTTCCGATTGAATCAGCTCTTCCTGAGTGGTTTGCAGGTGGTCTAATGCTGTTTTGAGTTCTTGGGTTCTTTCGGCGACTTGGAATTCGAGAGTGCGGTTGTATTCCGCTACCAACTTTTCGGCTTGTTTGCGTTGAGTGATGTCGGCAAAAGCTGCGATCGCATAACTCACCTTTCCTTGATCATCATAGATGGGCGTTCCCCAAACCTCGATCGGAATAATCCTGTCAGGCTGGCGAATTTCCATATCATCAACGTTAACACTCGCTCCTTTAAAAGCATTAATAATTGGATCTTTTTCGGCGGGATAAATTTCGTTAGTACCTGCCAGATAAGCTTGATAAACCTCTCGAATTTCTGACGGATTGTTCGCAACTTTATCTGTACCTAACAAATCCAGAGCGCGAGAATTAACATAATAAGGTTTGTCACTAAAATTGGCGACAAATATCCCGATTGGAACCGCTTCTAAAATTTGATAAAGTCTGCTTTTACTCTCCGACAATTCGGCATTTAAAGCTTGCAATTCTGCAAAGGATACTTGCAGTTGCGCCGCCATACTATTAAATGAATTGGCAAGTTCTCCGACTTCATCATCCCGGTTAATTATTACATTTTTACCCCATTCACCTTTAGCAATATTTTTAGCAGCATCATTCAAAGATAAAATGGGTTTTGTTACCCATCTAGCAGTCAAAATGCCGACAATTATAGCCACGACTAAAGCAGCAGCGCATAAGAACATTGTTGCGGTATTATTGGCATTAATTTGTGCCATAAAATCTGCTTCGGGAACCACAACTACAATCAACCAATCCAATCCTTTGTCATCTTGCCAAGGTCGAACTTGTAAAAATTGTTTTTTACCCTGAACATCAAATTCTAGTGACTGCGAAGTTTTCAGAGATTGGAACTTGTTAAAATAGGCTGATAAATATTGAGCCGTGGCTTTGGTAAAAGTATTTTTACTGTCAATTGCTTTAACTCGTTCGGCTCCGTAGTCTTTTTTTACGGTGTGAAACGGTCTTTCTCCTGTCGAAGTTGCGACCAACATTCCCGATCGCTCGATAATAAAAACTTGTCCGCTTTTGCCGATTTCCAAGCCTTGCAAAAACTGGCCAATGGTGGACAAATTAATATTAGTTAGCAGCACCCCTTGTAATTTTCCTTGTTTGTCGTAGAAAGGCATAGATGCGCCGAGATAAGACGTAAGGCCGGCCGTATTGGGATAAATCTCGCTCCAGGTGGGTTTGCCAACAGCTACCGCAGCTTTGTACCACGGGCGAGTGCGCGGGTCGAAATTAGTTTTGTTGTTTAATAATGCGCCGATTTGCCCTGATTTATTGGTATTATAGGTACGAAAATCATAGTTACTTGCTGCTGTTGATACTCTCAAAGTCAGCGAGCCATTGTCAAGCCTTTCTGCCCCCAAGTTGTCTCTTTGTTCTAAACCTAAACCCGTAAAAGTGAGCGTGTCAAATATCTGAAGCTGCCGCCAAAAATGACGCTGTAAAACAGGTAAATCTTGCAGGTTCAGCGTACCGATATCGATCGCCGCAGCATTGATCTGGTTGACCTGATGGGGTACAGTCAGGTAAGTCCCCAGATTTTGTTTGACGCGGCTGGCTACTTCTGCCATCAGTCGATCGGCAATTTTATTGACTGCCTTTTGTCCGTTTTTAAATGAGAGATATCCTACCAGTCCCACCGCCACGAAAATTTGCAAGACGAAGGGAACTATCAGAACTGTTCGCAGGGTGCGGGAGCGAGCAGTTTTGGCAGCGAAGCTACCAGCAGATTTAGTTCTGTTCATAATGAGAATCCTCGATCTTCATATCCTTGTACGTTTTATTCACTGCGTCATAGTCATAAATTAACCCGGATTTAATGACTAAGTGCGGCAGATTCATCAAACGGCACGTATCCTAAAGGCACTTATTCTGAAGCCAGGAGGAAGGAGGCACTTATCCTAAAGCCAGGTTTGGGTCCAACTCCTTGATACAATCCTTGCCCTGAACCATAACCTTTTTTAACACAACCGACTGGAGCTAGTCTTCATGTAGGCGATGCTCCCAGCCCTACATACACAGGACTTACGCACTCAAGGGCGTTAAATCAAGGGTTTGAGATGGCTTCACTAAGTTCTCTTCTGACAGAAAATCATAGTACGTGGGTAAGTCCTAATAGACAAATAAGGACACAACAATGTTGTGCCCCTACGTCTATTCGACGGCAACTTGCCACCCTACAACTGATTTAAAATTTCAACCAAATCGATAGCCGAATCCCCGTACCGTAATGATATATTCCGGTTGGCCCGGATCTATTTCCAACTTTTCGCGTAGCCAGCGGATGTGAACGTCAACTGTTTTGCTGTCTCCGATAAAATCTTGGCCCCAAATTTTTTCCAGCAACTGATCACGAGACCAAACTCGCCGGGGATAACTCATAAATAGTTCTAGTAAGCGAAACTGTTTAGGAGAAAATTTCACTTCCAGACCACGAACCAACACGCGGCACTCTTCAGGATACAGAGTTATGCTCTTATATTGCAGCGTCCTCGGTTCGGGTAACCTACTGAGGCGCTGGCGTCGCATCAGCGCCCGACAGCGAGCGATAAACTCCCGCATTCCAAAAGGCTTGGTCAGATAATCATCCGATCCGGCTTCTAGGTAAAAAGCGCAATTGTTGGCACTTCCTCTAGCACCGATAATCAAAATAGGGACGGGATTTCCTTGATGCCGTAACATTCGACACAGATCCAAACCGTTAATTGAATCCATAATTAACAGGTTGAAGGCAAATTCACCGTGGTATGACGAAGAAGCTTGTACAGAAGGCAGGGCGTTGCGCCCGTCGCTAGTAACCACCACCTCGTAGCCCTGTTCTTTAAGGGCTAAAGCTAGCATTTCCCGCAACAGGTCTTCACCTTCCAATAACAAGATACGGCCGGCTTGTCCAACAGCCAGCCTAGAAGGACTTTCGCTTAATTCAGCAGAAGACATAAATATCAGGGGGAGTGATGTTTGTATGTGGCTAGCGCGAGGTACCTTCTTCAGTAGCTGAGGTACTCTCGCGCTGCGATCGCTTGTACGATCGCCATTTGTTCGATCGCTTAGAATCCTTCGCCAGTCCATCCCACAGACACGCGCTCGACTTTTGCTACTTGCTCGTGCAAGGAATACAACCGTAGAGCAGTTGCCGGAGCCACGCTGTCTGCCTGCGTCCAGGCGTCAGAAGTCTGGTCATTTTTCGGGGTCGGTGTTAATTTCATAAAACATTGCCCGCTGTTAATCGACCAGGTAACACCCAATCTATAGGGAGATGCTTGCTATACTACTCTTAAAAGGTTATTAAAAGGTAAAATTTTGGTAATCAATTGGTTAAATTATTAACGTTAAGTAATATAACGGTAAAGTTGCGATCGCACTGTAGAGCTTTTTTTAAGAATACAATAATAAGTTGGTCCAAATTTCTTTTTCTTCCCGTGCCGGCTACGATCGACGATAGCAAGTAAAAATTCTGTAGACTGCCTATCATGTTGCTGCATTTGAGTACGTGGCCCGAGGTAGAAGCTTATCTCGAAAGCTCCCGAGGCATAATTATCCCGATCGGCTCCACCGAACAGCACGGGCCCACCGGCTTGATCGGCACTGACGCCATTGCTGCCAGTGCGATCGCCCGTGGAGTCGGCGAAGCTGCCAATGCCTTAATCGGCCCGACAATTAATGTCGGGATGGCATTGCACCACACTAGCTTTCCCGGCACAATCAGCCTCCGACCGCAGACGCTGATACTGGTAATCAGGGATTATATCACATCTTTGGCAAAAGCTGGATTTGAGAAATATTTCTTCATTAACGGTCACGGTGGCAACATTGCGACAATGAAAGCAGCATTTTCCGAGACATACGCGCATTTGTCGGACTTAAATTTACCAAATGCCACAAGAATCCAGTGTCAAATCGGCAACTGGTTTATGTGCGGTTCAGTCTACAAACTAGCAAAAGAATTGTACGGAAACCAAGAAGGTTCCCACGCCACCCCCAGCGAAATCGCCTTAACCCAGTACCTTTATCCAGAAGCAATCAAGCAAGCTCCGCTTTCGGAAGAAGTCGCTTCCGGGCACAAAATTTTCGGTGCTGCTGACTTCCGCCGCCGATTTCCAGACGGGAGAATGGGTTCAAATCCGGGTTTAGCAACCCCCGAACACGGTCAGCAGTTTTACGAATTAGCAGTCAAAGAATTGACTAATAATTATTTGGAGTTTTTAAGTTCCGATTAACGTTTTTTCTTCTCGTTACCAGGAATAGCTTGGTAACGAGTAAAAATGCCAAACTCTTCTATATTTTACAGTTATGAGTGAGTCATAAACATAATATTTCATCTATCTGAGAAAGGCTATATCTCCCGATTAACCACCGGGAGAATATCAAAACTATTCCACAATCCAAGGAGTTAAAGAAGGTGTCCAAGCACTCAATTCTTCTTCCTTGAACCAAAGGCTAATTTCCGAACGGGCAGTCTCTACAGCATCAGAACCGTGAATGAGATTACGGCCGACATTGACGGCAAAATCTCCCCGAATAGTCGCAGGTTCTGCATTCAGAGGATTTGTGGCGCCAATGATTTTTCTCGCCGATGCCACAACGCCGTCACCTTCCCACACCATCGCCACTACAGGGCCTGAAGTGATAAAGTTTACCAATCCTGCAAAGAATGGTTTTTCTTTGTGAACATCATAATGTTGTTCCGCTAGTTCGCGACTCGCCGTCATCAGCTTCATACCAACTAGCTTAAAGCCCTTGGCTTCAAAACGACCGATAATTTCGCCGACGAGTCCGCGCTGTACGCCGTCGGGCTTAATCGCTAAAAAAGTCCGTTCCAAGATTAACTCCTATAATTGTGTTAACTGATCCAAAAGATAGAGTAACTCAGAACGCACCTAAAGGCAATTCTGAGAATTGGAAATTGTCATTTGGAGACTGATGGCCGCAGGAAGAAGCAAGAAGGAATAAGAAGAGGGAAGAGAAGAGAGGGAAGAAGCAATAAAAGCAAGGGTTAAAGAAACCGGGTTTCTTAGAAAAATTTTTGTTGAGTAGCGATGAATCTCCGAAGAAAACTGGTTGCGAGACTTCTATGCGTCTAGGACTGATTTGCATGGAGCACCGCGATTTTGTTAAAAGCATTTTTTAGCAGTGCCAACAGGATGCTCACTTGCCTATATAAGTTAATCAGCCTTTAAATTATCGGTAAATAAATAATCCAACTCTTGTGGAGTGGCTTTGAGCCACGCCTGAAATATGCAATCTAAATTTAGAACATTTTATCTCTAGGCAACAAGATGCTCGAACTTCTGGCACAATATGATACAAGTCACAATTTTCTGTGACTCCAAACACTGTTACCCTATGATATCAAATACAAATATGTATGATAATAAACACAATTATTTAGGCTCGAAAATATAGATAATTAACAGAGGTAGGAAGATTATCTTGACAGCAACTATTCAGGCGAAAAAAGTATGGAAGCCATTGTAGCATTCATTGAACCCAAAAAGCAAGAGTTTGCAAAATTGCCCTTGTTTGACTTTCTAGCCAATAAACAAATTCACGCGAATCAACGACTAATTTATGCACCTGTACTCGCTCCTTTGGCTGTGGGATTGAGCGATTTAAATAAATATGTACTGCGAGAATCTTCTAGTAATAGCAAAGTTCAGGAACTAATTAATAAATATACTTATAAAAAAAACTATTATTGGCACGACTATCTAGAATATCTAGAGGAACTGGGCTTAAACCAATTAATGAGTTACGGCGATTTCAGGCTGCTTTGGGGTGAAGAAACTAAAAAAACTCGATCGCTATGTTCAGTGCTCGAACGCTACGCTTGGAAAGCCTCTCCCATTCAGAAACTGGTGTTAGTGGAAGCCCTAGAAGGAACGGCCCAAGTTTTTTTTGAAGCGGCGCTAACAGTGGTAATGGAATTACAGCAAATTAACCAAAAAGAATCTGTTGATTTTGGAGGAGGTTATGGGGGTTTAGAAAATTATAACCTTTTAAACACGCCAGAGATGTTGCAACTTTTAGCAGAGATCAAACTTACTAATGCGGAATGCCAAGCAGCTTTAGAATTAGCACAAAATGTATTTGAACTGTTTACAGAAGCGATGAACGAGCTATTACGACACAGCCAAACAAATTCTTGCAAGACTGTGCTGCAAATATCCTCAATTTCTGCCTTCGCTCATTGCCCGATCGACTTTCTCGATATTTGTTAGTTTAAACAATCACTAAATTATCTCGGTGTACCGCCGTTTCTACGCCTGCATAGCCTAAAATCTCAGCAATTTTCTCTGACTTGCAGCCCTGGATTTGTCTCAATTCTAAACTGCTATAATTCACAAGTCCTCTAGCAATTTGCTTGCCGGCTGCGTCGCACAACTGCACGGAATCATCAGCTTGGAATTCTCCTTCTACTTGAGCAATACCCGCAGCTAAAAGCGATTTTCCGCCGTGGGAAATTGCCTTGACAGCACCCGCATCTAAATATAGTTTTCCTGCCGGAATTAGCACGTTAGCTATCCAGTGTTTGCGAGCGTTTACAGGGCGCGGTTGAGGCTCGAATTGAGTGCCGATCGACTCTCCGTTAAGTATTTTCTCGATATTACCAGGAAAGCAGCCGTCCGTGATGACAGTCCGCACTCCCGATGCAGTTGCTATTCTGGCTGCTTCAATTTTTGTCACCATTCCGCCGGTTCCCCAACCGCTGCGGGAATCTCCTGTTTGCACCTGAAATTCTGTGAGCTGTGCCATACTTTGGACTAGGGCGATCGGCTGCGCGTCGGGATTGCTGCGCGGATCGGCGGAATACAGCCGATCGACATCTGTGAGTACAAACAACCAATCTGCTTCTACCAAACTCGCCACCAGCGCCGAAAGCGTGTCGTTATCCCCAAATTTGAGTTCGTCTACCGCCACAGTATCGTTTTCATTGACGATCGGAATCACGCCCAACCTGAGCAGTTGTTGAAAAGTATTGCAAGCGTTAACATAACCGTTACGCTGCACTAAATCGCCCCTAGTGAGCAATACTTGAGCGATCGGCTGTTGCAGAGTAGTAAACAAGTCATCGTACACCCGCATCAGTCGCCCTTGGCCCACAGCCGCCACAGCCTGTTTCATAGCAATGTTTCGCGGGCGTTCCGTCAAACCCAAGCGCGCGCAGCCAACCCCAACTGCACCCGAAGAAACCAAAACTACTCGATGGCCTTGCTGCCGCAAATCAGCTAAAATTTCGACCAATGCAGCAATAGTTGAAAGAGCTAAGTTTCCTGTAGTCGATCGAGTCAGAGTCGAAGTTCCAATTTTAACAACAATAGTTTTAGTCTGTTGTCTGTTGACTGTTGTCTGTTGACTGTTGACTGTTGTCTGTTGACTGTTGACTGTTGACTGTTGACTGTTGACTGTTGACTGTTGACTGTTGTCTGTTGCCATTAGTTACCAATTCCCAATTCATAATTACCAATTCCCAATGCCCAATGCCCAATGCCCAATGCCCATTTTTAATCTTTAATTTTCAGAGATGCCCCCAAAGCTTGAGAAACCCAAACTTCAAAAGAGCGCACCGGATACTTGCGAAGCGCATACCCAGCATCAACCATTGGTTCCACTAAAATAGTGAACATACCCAAACGATTGCCTGCTAAAACATCAGTAAAAAGTCGATCGCCCACCATCGCCACCTGTTCCACCGGCAAATTCATCGCCGTCACTGCTGTTCGCAACTTGCGGCGCGACGGTTTAGCAGCACCAGTGATGTAAGGTAGATTCAAAGAATCAGCAATTCGACCGATCCGATTTTGACTTAAATTATTGCTTGCCAACCATAGCGATACTACGGGTTTAATTTCTTGTACCCACAAGCTGAGTTCAGGAGAAGCATTCATTGCCGTAATGGGAACAAGAGTTTCGTCCACATCCAACACTAATCCTTTAATCTGATATTTCTCCAGAATATCAGCCGTTAACTTCATGACTGAATCGCCTAGAACTAAGTCAGGCTGTAGTAGTTTACCCCAAGTCATAATGATTTTAGATTTTAGATTTTAGATTTTAGATTGAGAAATAAGAAATTGGGAGTTAAAGATTGAAAAAGTAAAAAATCAAAAGTGAATAATTATTGCTTTTCCTTCGTTACTTTTGACTTTTTACTTTTGTATTAGTCATTGCCCATCTATTGAGTCGAGCGCACTTTTTGGTCAACTTGAGCCACAGCAGCATTGTGTTCGGCCAGAGTGCGACTAAAAATGTGAGTGCCGTCATACCGCGCCATAAAATACAGGTATTCTGTATTTTCCGGAGTCAGAGTCGCTTCCAGACTGGCGATTCCCGGAGATGCGATCGGAGTTGGGGGTAGTCCTGGATTTATATAAGTATTGTAAGGAGAAGGCGTTTCTACTTGCTTAAAAGTCAGAGGCTTTTCCTTAGTTTGCCTGATGCCGAGAGCGTATTCAACTGTCGGGTCAGAGCCCAACGCCATACCCTTTTTCAGACGGTTGTTGAACACTCCAGAAATGCGGTTCCGCTCGGAAGCAACCACAGCTTCTTTTTCTACAATACTGGCCAAAGTCACCCATTCTTTGAGAGAGAGCTTCGTATTATTCTGATTTTTTTGATATACCGGCAAAGCTGTCTGCTCGAAACGGGTGAGCATTTGTGTGATCACAGCTTGAGGAGTAATTCTATCGCCGTCTAGCTGATAAGTATCCGGGTACAAAAAACCTTCCAAATGAGGCAATCCGCTCGGTAGCCAAGGGTATTGAGCGTAAGGAATTTGACTCGCGGCCGCCATAAACTCCTTCGCCGGGAAAAAACCTTGCGCTTCAAAATAAGCGCTCATTTGTTGCAGCGACCATCCTTCTGGAATCGTGAAACTCTGCTGTACGACTTCGCCCTTCCAAATTTTGTCAGCAACTGCACTCAGAGGCTGAGTCGGCGACAGTTGGTAAGTTCCTGCTTGAAAACCTCCCTCGCGGTTTTGCAGAGTCAGCCAGCGGGCCCACATATTCCATGCCGAGCTCGATCGAATCAACCCCGCTGCCTCTAAATCCCGGCCGATTTTTTGACTGGGAGTACCCTCCGGGATTTGGATCGAAATAGCAGCATCCTCTGCCGGATTGCCCGATGAGGATGTGATTTTAGGCGGCGCCGAAGCCCAGCTCCACCAAGCCCAGCCCTGCCAAGCGCAAACTCCCCAGATTGCCGGCAGCAACGCCAGATAAAACAACCATTTAGAGACTTGCGGAGTACCTTTTCGGCTCTCGCGCGCGCTGCCTTTTGTCATTTGTTCTTTATTCATCGAAATTTCTGGGTTTGAAACCCCGTGCTTCTAGCAGGGCTTTACAGATTAATTTGCGGAGCGCCACGAATTGTAAGACAAAAACTTACAATCTGTAGGCGCTGCATTTTGGCACAATCGCTTGCTTGTTTTTAGATCGTGCAAACTAATTGTTTTTCGGTGTGGGTCTTTCTTTGTTGGCGACTCTTGCCAACCCCCAACATAACAGAACCCATATTTAGGGTGTTTAACGATTGAACCGCGCTTAAATTCTGCACTTAAAGTTCCGCCGTACCGAGAGCGGACATGACCAGTGGAATGCTGCAAACGATGGAGCTGTCTGCGATGAAACTCCAAAGGGATTACTTCTATTAGCTTGGCGTTATCGGGCTGGATATGTCCTCCGATATACCAATTAGCTAATACCCAAGAGTCAACGCAATGAGCCTCAAACAAGTTTGACAGCTTTTGTTTAGACTTGAGGAGTCCTAAATCTTGACGCATTTTACAGGTGTCAAAGCCCTGCCTAATTTCCAGGTGAGCAATTTTCTCAATTTCCGAGTAGAACCATCGTTTACCTACCTCCAGAGGACTAAAACTTGTATTCCATTTCTTAGATCCCTTCCAGGTTTTTGCTTTAACGTCTTCTACAACAAATGTCGATATCGGAAACATCAAGGTCAACCATTTGGCAATCCTTAATTTCCACTGCCATCTCGCTTTAGTCGATGGGGGGATGCGATTTTTATTGACCGAGCGATTAGTTCGGTTTTGACGGCAGGGAGTATTGCGAAACCGCCTACCACGTCGCATATTTCGTCTGACCTCAACGCGATCTTTTACCCAATCAATTGCATGGGTTTGGATGTTTAAGTAGGTATGCGTTCTGGATTTAACGGTAAATCCTTCACGCTTACTACCTGGGTCAATGCCAACTGCAATTGGTTGATAGTTGTGGCTTAAAGGTTTTGCATTCAGTCGAACACAAAATACTCCTTTTTTAAAAAACGGCGTAGCTTTGCCCGATTCGATCCAACGTCTAGCCCGAGCAGGGGTAGTTGGCATCAGGGGACGGTTATTGCTGCCTACAACTGGTACAAACATTGACGGTAAGTCCTATTTCTAGGTGTATATTTCCCTTCGCCACTGACCACCAGAGAGGTTAAAAACTAGGGAGGCATTCTTAACGTCTTGCGGGATACCACTCCCAGGCAGTTCAGTAATTGGCTAGACACTTTTTTAGTCCTGAATTAAGAAGGTGGTGAGTCTGCCTCTTTTCAAGCCCCCCGTCTTCAGGCTGGGGTTAGTGACAGTCCGTTGTCCTGGATAAGCGGCGGTTAACTAGCGACTAATGACTGATGACCTGCGATTGATGACCGAAAAGTTACGAATACAAGCCCTTTAAAAGACCCAATTCACGCGGCCCAATTCAAAAGCCCGATCGCGGAGGCAGAAGCTGCCATCTCGAAAAAGTTCGATCGGGCGAGCAGTTTACTTTTTTATAAGATAGTAAAAAATTCTGCTGTTTGCCATCAGGCCTTGTGCCTGCAATTAATATCTAATCAAGCTCGTCAAAGAACTGGTCTTCCAGCATAGGTAACATCGGTTCCAGCCTTTGGAACTCTTCTTCCGAGAGCAATTCTGGCTTGCCGTCGTCATCCATTCTAGCCAAAATAAAGAACGGGTCTAGAGGCGTATAAATCGCATATTCCTGTTCTTCGTGGTAGAAACTGGTCAGCCACATCAGTTCCTCGAACTCCGACTCCTCATCTGGATCGACATCGGATGCCATATCCTCTTCGGGAAATTCCGGCAATTCGCCAACCACAGTCAGCGTCACCGCTGTGCGTCGGAGCGTCAAGTTCTGCTCTTGCAGGACAACTTTAGCTGTCTCAAAAATTTTGTCAATTTCGGTCTCGTCTTCTACAGGAATTGCGGCTTCGTCGTTATCGTCTCCCTGCCAAGTAAAAATTTCTACGGGTGAGTCAATCGGAAGCAGCAAAGCGTATTCTTGACCTTCTAGGTTCATAGAATATTCTATGTTGCAAGTCAGCGATCGCCCAACTTCATCCGTCAGGGTGACGGACTCTTCGTTGGAATTGCCATTCTCTTTTTTGCGGTATGGGGATGAGGACATCGCGTGTATCTTAGTTTTCCGTCAATAATTCAGTAACGTTTGCTTGACAATTGGGAATTTTCGTGGCGATATTCTGGCTAAGTGGGCGATCGCCAGTCCACCAGCTTAAACCGCGAGACTCGCGACCTTTTCCACAGGCGAGGAGTGCAGCGTTTAAATCTCAGTCGAGTCAGCAAGCGACACTGAGGACAAATCACGATTTTGTGCTTCTTCAGTACCGAGGTACAGCAGAATTTTCTCCATTTTGTCAAGGGTTACAGGTGTGCGTAGCAAACTTGCACAACCAGGATATCACGCCTTTGTTACCACCTATCAAGGATTGGGAAGGGCGGAGATATTTTGCCTCCGCTCGTCTAGCCACTGCTGCAAAATCAGGGCTGCTGCTTTGCGATCGATCGCACCCTTATTATTTTGCGACAGCGAAACCCCTGAAGCTTTCATCAATTCCTCTGCCTCAACCGAAGTCAGGCGCTCGTCCACGTATTCTAGGGGGATCTCTAGGGCTGTGGCGATGCGATTGGCATATTTCTGCACCTGTCGGGCTTGAGCGCCCAATTCTCCGCTCAGAGAGTAGGGCAAGCCTGCCACCAAAATTTGCACTCTGCGCTCTCGCACGAGTTCTTGGAGATAAGCTACGTCTCGATCGAAGGACGATCGTACCAGTGTTGTAATTCCCGTAGCTATTAAACCGGTGCCGTCACATCCGGCGATGCCGACTCGTTTGAGGCCGATATCTAATCCCAGTGCTGAAATCCATAATTTATCGTTGGACATTATCAATCAATCAATTTTAGATTTTAGATTTTAGATTTACTGTTTTTTTGCGGAAATAATCTTATTTAACGAACCGCGAAAACGCGAATAACGCAAAATAATAAGAGAATAAACTAAGAAGAAGATAGGTAATCTTAGGTTTGTATCAATAATCAAAAGCAGAAGGGATATTTTGGGATTATGACAGAAAAAATAAATTTATTGGATGACTAATTTTATTTTTTTCTGTCTTATACCTTTTACCTTCTGCTTTCACTTATTAAGAATTGAGTTCTCCGGGCCAGCCCCCGTCTAGAGGCAAATCCGACAAATTTAAAGGCAAAATGCTGCTGCCATCCGTTGCTGCTGATTCGGAATTCTGACCGCCCAAGGGGTTAACTTGATTCGTTTGGCTGTTTCCTGAGTCAGTCAACAGCGGTTTAATCTCAGACGACGCGGGCCCTGCTGTGGCTTCCCCAGCCATCGGGCCGAGCCAGGACATCCGGCCCGGTACTGGTTTGCGAGTTGGCTGGAAGCTTTGCAGCATTTCTGATAGCTGGAGTCCTTCGAGAGAGACCAACTTGGACTCGCGCAATTTGTGCCACACCGATCGCGACATCAGCAAACTGTGTTCCACGCGCACTGCTCCAAATTGCTCTAAATAAGCTTCCCGTTCCGGCTGATAGTCAGCGGAAGCCAGTTGCAGGCTTTGAACTGGGAAATCTTGAACGAGGCGCGCCATCTGGGACAGTAGTTCTGGGTAAAGCCAAGTGTAGGCCGGGTGTACAGTCAACTGGGCGACGTGCGGTTGCTGGCCGTTGCGGGATAGCTGCACCTGAAAATAGCCGATCGCGGCTTTGCGCTGTGGTTCAAACACGTAGCCGCTGACTACCTCGGTTTTGCCCAGCCACTGTCTGACACCTTCGACTAAAGCGCCGAAAAAACTGGTTTTGAAATCTTGAATATGGCGATCGAATACTTGGCGCACCAGCGGCGGCATAGACGCGGTATCCAGTTGGTAGAGCAACTGAGCGTCGGCGTTGCTGACCGGCAGCAGGTTGGGCAAATCTGGCGTCGAGTTGGCCATTTCTTGCAGGCGTTCTGGGGCGATCGTCCAGTAAGTCATCTGGGCCAAAGGCTGAAACCCGTTTTGCCGGTACAAAGCCAAGGAAGTTGTGTCACCGACATTCACTTCCAACAGCCACGTCCGCGCCTCCCAGACTGCCTCAAAGCAGTACCGCAGCAGCATTGAACCAATTCCTTTGCTGCGGGCTTCCGGGTCTACTCCGATGCGATCGATCCGCCAAGTGCTGCGGGTGCGGTTGAAAGGAGAAATCTGAATTATCCCCTTAACGCTCCCCTCTTCTTCGGCAACGTGGGCACGGAACAGGGACTGACAAGGGTTGGGAAACAAGCTAAAAATCTTTAGTAGTCCGTACCAGCGACGAATCTGCTGCAACTTTCTACCTAGTACCACGTCGCAGCTTGCGCCCTTGCGGTTTTCTGGCTCTTCGGCTGTTTCCGCGCACAGTTGTTCCATCACCTCGATGTCGCGATACTGAAACGGGCGAATCACAACCTGGTTTTGGTTTTGGGAGGGAAATGAAGTCATAGCATAAAAGTGGAGAATGGAAATTTAAAAATAAAAATTCAGAAAGGGGAAGAGTTAGAGAAGTTTTGAGTTTTGAATGGGTAAATTTTGAGTTCAAAACTTATAACTTTTGATTCTTCTCCCTTTCTTGCTCGATCGAAAATTAAAAATTTCAAATCATCTTTTTGAATTTTTAATTTTCTGTTTTCAACTCAAGATTTTTGTGGCAGAGGTCGAATTACAACGACTGGTGTTCGCTCGTCAGCATTCCCGGCGGGGTTGCTTCGCAAGGCTTCCTCTAAGAATGTTACCGATAAATCGGAGGTCGCTGCTAATATCTTAACTGCTTTCAAGTCATTAGCGTCTACGATCGCCGCCCCAAGTCCGGTTTCTCGTTGAATTTCTTCTACAACTTGCTGGGGATTGTCCGGGCCGAGGACAATAAATTGGTCGAAGGGAGGCAAAGTCCCGGTAACATCGTCGATCAGCCTTGCTTGTTCCCCTGCTAGTTGGTAAAAGACTCCCGGTTTACCGAATATTTTAGCCACAGCGCCGATCGCAAATGCCGCTACTACGCGCCAAGGGCCTACTACATCAACCAACGTCTGCATTCCGCAAGCCGTGGCCAAACTCGACATCGGCAAGAAAAACAAGCACACTCGCTTTGCCGCCCATCCGGGTTTGACTTCGCTGGGATGGCGATAGCGTCCCTGCATCAAAGCTAGGGGAGTTTCTGCCAGGGCGACAATATCGCCTTTCTGGGCGCGCGGCAGCACGTACCGCTTGACAATTTCGACGGGATTGTCCAATTCCGTCAGGATGTGGGTGCGAATCGGCAAGACTTCTGCAACTCCGACATTTCTGGCGATGGGTACCGTGTCCGAGTTGGGAAATTGTAGGGGAACTACTACGTTACGGACTTTCGGGATGCGGCCGCCTGGGCCGTAGGTGACGTAATGTATTTGCACCCAAGCTGACTGCAATTTGGTTAAATCTTGCCCTTGAATGTCTACAGAAACTTTAATTTTTGTGTTTTTTTGGGCTTTAACAATATAGCCGAACCAGTAATCGTCTGCTCTGGCTGCTGCGTCTTTGTGGCAAGGAATCACCTTTGTCTGGGAGGTAACGCCATCCAAACTTCCGTCTGACAATAGTTTCACCTGTGCCCGCACTTCCGGCAACATAATCTCAAACCGCTGTGTCAGGTTGCGGAACTCCATTTCCCCCACCAAAAGATAGCGGTTGGGTTCGGAGATGGCTAAGTGCCATTCTCCGGCTGTTAGTTCTAGTTTATTTGGACTTCCAGTCCGGCGATAGTTCAACTCTAGGCCCAATCCGCCCAATGCTAGCAGCGAACCGGCTGCTGCGATTCCTGTTGCTAAAGTCTCAATCACTCAAATCACCGCCAATAATATTTTGTGTTTACTGTAGTCGATATCGGGTACTTTGAGCGCTGATCCGGTAGTAATTGGATTTGTGGGGGTTGTTGCGGGCGGGGTTGCGGAGTGGGATGGGCGATCGGTTTTTAACAAAATCAACTAAATGTTAGAATTTTGACAAAGTTCTTCAACCGATTTCATTGGTAGATAAAGCTTCATCGGGTTTTGTTTAAACCTTTGAAAACCATATTTTTGATAGAAATTGGCTGCTGGCTCATCCAGAGCTTCTGCAATGACAGCTAGAGATGCAACTTGTGCAGTTGCCAAGAGTGCTTTTGTCAAAGCATCTATCAGAATCAACTCACCGAGATGTTGACCAAGGTCAAGTACGATCGACTGCCAAACGACCGAGCAATGTAGCAGGTAGAAGGGGATAGCGGGGCAGCTTTTTTGCAAATGCAAAAGATTCATTCAAATCTGCGAGTTCAATGGTGTATGCAGAAAGCGTATAATAGGCAATTACATCAGTGTTGGAAGACTCCACTAAAACGAATACGATTGCGACTTTCTTTTTGAGATCCTGAGAAGCTTGTTTACGGATGTAGTTGTCCAAACTATCTTGTCCACAACAAAAAAGCTCTCTGTGATGTCTGCTGCTATCTAAGAGTTCAATTGTGAGTACCATCGCCCATCACTTGTTTGTAGCGCAAGGCTGCTGCTTTGAGAGCTTGATTCGGCTGGGTTGGATTCAGGAGGGCATTTACGAAAGCCTCGCTGTCGTCAACGTCAAGTTTCAGTCTTTGGTGCTGTTCAATAACTTTGGAAGCGACTGCTTGAACGCTGGCGATGACGAAATCTGTTAAGGTACGTCCTTCTAAGTCAGCGGCTTTTTGCCAAAGGGCTTTAATCTCTGGACTGATACGAGCCTCCAATCGGGCTGACGGTTCCGATTTAGTAGTTTTAGTCATACAAAATACGGTTTATCTCATTTATCCATTGTATACGGCACTTTGCCGTATGTCACGCTAAAAGTTAGGGATCGATCGAACTTATGCAAAATTAGAGGTAAGTGCGATCGCCTCTGGCGGCTAAAGCGGTCAAGTTGCTGTTCCAAGAGATCGTTCGTGAGTTAGATCACTCCCAAATCGGGCGTTGCTTAATCAGGGTATGAAAAAAATCATTTGAAAATCCCCAAGCTGTGTCGATACTGGTTTTTATGACTTGCATATTTAGCCTTTCCTAGCGTAAATCAGCAACATATACAAAACAAATCACTTAATTAAATAATTAAATAGTAGATTTCTTTTTTGTAAATTTAAATATTTTTTTTATATTGACCTCGTGTTTTAAATTTAAGTTCCCACCTGGAAATCACTATTTATTTAAAAGATTTATTGAGAATCATTAAATCAGTAAACAAGTCTGTAGAGATGAGTTATTTTTGGCTCGCTAAGCTAAGACTTTGCCCGATGTCCGCTCGCGCGCCTTCAGCTTATTCAATGTCGAATGAACAGCGAGCCGCTAGCCCCGTAGTGGTCAGTACCTGTGAGAATCTACTTCTTAAGTAACAGTCAAAATCTAATTCTTAGGCAGTAGATTTTCTGAGAAGTATATAGTTAGCCTAGTAAATGTAGCAGTAATACCCAAGGATATCTATGACTGATAATAAACAGCCTTTTAAGCAACCTGAAGCCAATCCTGACTTCCAGAAAAAGAATGTTGACAATAGCGAAAACCAGCAGCTTCAGGCTCAGACTAACGAAAATGCAGAATCACAGGAAGATCAATCATCAGGCTCAGGCATTGGTGCGAGGATAGCTGGAGCAGCAGTCGGTGGTATACTCGGTGCTCGCTCTGGAGGCATTATTGGTGCTGTAGCAGGCTCAGTTGCTGGCGCTATGATTGGTAAAGGTACTGCTGATACTGTGAACCGTGCTGTAGATAATTTAGGGGATGCAGCACACACTGTAGCAGACGGTATTAAACACACTGTAGAAGAGCTAGGAACAGTAGCAAAGGAAACTGCTGAGGAAGTTAAACCATCTATCAAAGCTACAGCAGAAGCAGTCAAGGAGACTGTTGAGGAAACTAAGCCTTCGATTAAAAGTATAGCCGAATCTGTCGATCAGACAGTTAAGGAAGCCAAGCCTTCTGTAGTAGAAGCAGTCAAGAGCGCATCCGAGGAAGTCAAACCTACGATTAGAGAAGTCAAAGATTCTGTCAAGCAGACAGTCGAAGGTATCAAGCCTTCTGTACAAAGTGCAGCGGATTCTATTAAGAGCACTGCCGATGAAATTAAGCCTTCTGCCAAAGCTGTAGCTCAGGAAATTGAGGGGGCAACTAAGGATCTTAGATCGACTGTAAAAGATACAGCGAAAGCAGTTGAGCCATCTATAAAAAGTGCAGCCGAATCGCTTAAGTCATCTGGCAAGAGTGCAGCGGAATCAATGAAGTCATCTGCTCAAAGCGCCGCCGAATCTGCTAAAGGTGCAGCGCAGGATGTTAAGTCATCTGCTCAAAATGCTGCCGAATCTGCTAAAGGTGCAGCGCAGGATGTTAAGCAGGATGTTAAGTCATCTCCCCAAAATGCAACTCCATCTCCTCAAGGTGCAGGGCATGATTTTAAGTCATCTGCCCAAAATGCAGCCCAATCTGCTAAACCTCCAGTGCCTGATTTTAGGTCATCTGCCCAAAATGCAACCCCATCTCCTCAAGGTGCAGCGCATGATTTAAAATCATCTGCCCAAAATGCAGCCGAATCTGCTAAACGTGCAGCGCACGATTTTAAGTCATCTGCCCAATATCTAGCCGAATCCGACGCAGAGGGAAATAAGGATAGCGATATTCACATCTCCGGCAATCCTGAACTCAAGGACAAAGTGGTCATTCATGACAAGAGAATCATTAAGGACTAGGTAAAGTAAGGACTTAACTCTAGCTTGTTAAAGCTAGGGCTAAGAGAGTTTAACAGAGAGTGGATCTGAGAAAAGAGTCCACTCTTTTCTGTGTATGAGAAATGCGATCACCTACGGTTTAACAGAGAGTCTATTTATTGAGGAACTCTCCCCCTGAAGAAGGAGAGATTCCGTTTCTAGACTACTGGCAGAAGTGGTTAAAACGGCTAAAGTTTTTTGTACAAAAAGCTGCTTGATAAATCGAGAAAGAGTTAGGGTTAAGCTGATGTGGCCAGTTCAACCCTTAACTATTTAATATCCAAATTGCAAAGTCACAGAGGCTTCTACCTGCTGTTCCCCCCCCACCACAGGCGTTGTAGCATCAGCAGCAGCCATGCGAGGAGCAGCCAATTGTCGGTACATTGGAGGCGGCGCGATCGCACCGTTGACTTGAATGCCCAGAATGTCTCCCCGCTTGAGGTTCAGGGCGCTCAAGACTGCATCCGCTTGCGATTGAGCATCTTGAGTTGCTTTGCGGAGTGCTTGTTTTCGAGCTTGTTCGATCGCACTGTCGGTAGCGGCAAAACTCACGCCGTCGATGCGTGTAGCCCCAGCATTCACCGCATCGTCGAGCAAAGTGCCAGCAGATGCAGTATTAATCCGAAAACTGACGGTATTCGTCGCTGTATAGCCCGTCAAGCGCTGCTGGTTGTTTTCGTAGCTGTAAGTCGGGCTGAGGGTGATGCCTGCAGTTTCGAGTTTTTCGACTTGGCGCGATCGCAGCAACTCTACCACAGCGGACGATCGTCTCGCCGCTTCCTGCTGCACCTCGGCCGCCGTTTTCCCCTGCACCTCAACCCCCAGCCGCACTTGCGTTTGAGTTGTAGGAATCGCTTCGACACCCCGCCCAGTAACAGTCAGCGTTCTGATCCGCTGTTCTTGAGCAGCCGCCGGATCTAATCTCACGAAACTGACGAGAGTTAAGGTTAAACACAACGCTGTTAGCAGACTACGGAAATTAATGCGATCGCCACGTTGCAAATTTGAACTCATAAACTTGATTCTCCTCACATACAACAGATGCTATACTTTACCTTCCCACTGAAATTGCTAAATATCCGGGTGGTTACATTTTTAGCAACTAAAAAAAGTATTAGTCATTAGTCATTAGTCATTAGTCATTAGTCATTATATGCAATCCTTAAAACAAGTTGCCCGCCGACTAAAAAAAGAGACTTACGCTGTTTATTTAGCCAGTACAGACCAGAGAGTACCTTGGTACGCCAGAATTTTAGCAGGGCTTACGGTGGCCTACGCTTTTAGCCCGATCGACTTAATTCCTGACTTCATACCGATTCTCGGCTACTTGGACGATTTGATAATTGTACCTTTGGGAATTTGGCTGGTACTGAAGATGATTCCGCCACAGGTTTTAGCCGAGTGTCGGGAAAAAGCAGCCGCAGAAATAGAGCGAGGAAAACCGATAAATCGGGCTGCGGCTGTTGTGATTATTGCCATTTGGATTGGCTTGGGAATATTAGCAGCAATTTGGCTGACACGGATATTTAAACGTTAAAAAAAATTACCTATCTATTTATAGTGTAGGGTGCGCGCCGAGCACCTTACCTTAAACAAATCGCGTGACCAAAAAATATTTAAAGTTTAAAAAATCACCATTCTAGTTATAATATAGGGTGCGCTAGGCGCACCTTACGTTAAAAGAACTCCCGGTATCGCATACCAAGTATTATTTACCCCCTTAAAAAATTAAACTAACTTTCTACCTATGACTCAAACCACTGATTTCCTCAGCCACCTCAACCCATCTCAGCGCCAAGCAGTCGCCCATTATAACGGGCCGCTGTTAGTAGTAGCGGGCGCTGGTTCCGGCAAAACCAGAGCTCTAACTTACCGAGTTGCTAACTTAGTTCGCACCCATCGAGTTGATCCTGAAAATATTCTGGCGGTGACATTTACAAATAAAGCCGCCAGGGAGATGAAAGAAAGAATTGAGAAATTGCTGGCAACTCAGCAAGCTGAAGCGGAATATGGCAAACCTTTGGTAGACTTAGCCCCGGATGTACAAACCAAATTGCGATCGCAAATTTACCAAAGAATTACCAAGCACATTTGGATGGGGACTTTCCACTCTTTGTGCGGCCGCATTCTCCGCTACGATATTGAAAAATACCAAGACGAAAAAGGCCGCCAATGGAAGAAAAATTTTTCGATTTTTGACGAGTCAGATGCTCAAACTCTTGTCAAACAAATTGTTACCAAAGTCCTAAATTTAGACGATAAGAAATTTGACCCGCGCAAAGTCCGCTACGTTATCAGCAACGCTAAAAATAAAGGCTTGTCGCCTCAAGAATACCAAGCAGCAGAACCGGATTATCGCGGTCGTGTAATTGCCGATGTTTACAGTCGCTACCAAGATGCTTTAGCAGCCAACAATGCCCTAGATTTTGACGATTTAATCCTTGTTCCCGTTAAACTTTTGAGCCAAAACGAGCAAGTATTAAGTTACTGGCATAAAAAGTTTTGCCATATTTTAGTTGACGAATACCAAGATACTAACCGCACTCAATACGATTTGATTCGGATGTTGGTGACAAATAACGCCGACCCGAAAAACTTCGATAAATGGCAAAACCGCTCGATTTTTGTTGTGGGCGATGTCGATCAATCAATTTACAGTTTTCGGATGGCTGATTATACCATATTGCTGGAATTTCAAGAGGATTTCGGCGATGGTTTGTCAGACGAGAAAACTCGGACAATGGTAAAATTAGAGGAAAATTATCGATCGCGCGAAAACATCCTGCAAGTCGCGAACCACTTGATCGAACACAATACCGAACGCATCGAAAAAATTCTGCGCCCGACTCGCGAACCGGGAGCTCCGATTGTTGTCTGGCGCGCCGACAACGAATTAGATGAAGGGGAATTTGTAGCAGGTCAAATTCATTCCTTAAAGCGCCAAAACTCCGAATACGAAAACGGCAGTAACTTTGCGATTCTCTACCGCACGAACGCTCAATCTCGCTCCTTTGAAGAAGCATTAATGCGTTTAGATATTGCTTACAATATTGTCGGTGGCCTGAAGTTTTACGATCGCAAAGAAATCAAAGATATCCTAGCATACCTGCGGGTGCTTGCCAATCCCGACGATAGCGTCAGCCTCAAACGCATCATCAATAATCCCCGCCGCGGCATTGGCGATACCACATTTTCCAAAGTCGAAGACGCTGCAACTCAATTGGGGATTCCGTTGTGGGAAATCCTCAGCGATGAATCTTCTGTGAATACTCTAGCAGGGCGATCGGCAAAAGCTATTATTAAGTTTGCCGAAATGATTGGTCGTTGGCAATCGCAAGTTGAAACTCTGCCCGCTTCGCAAATTGTCCAAGGAATTATCCAAGATTCAGGCTACATTGAAGATTTGAAAAATCAAGGAACCGAGGAAGCCGAAAATCGCATAGAAAACGTCAGAGAATTGTACAATGCGGTGCTGCAATTTGAAGAACAAAACGAAGAAGCGACGCTGACATCATTTTTAGCAAAAGCATCTTTAGCATCCGATTTAGATGACTTGCAGGAAGAAGATTCCCGCGTATCGCTGATGACGCTGCACTCCGCAAAAGGGCTAGAATTTCCCGTAGTATTTCTAGTCGGAATGGAACAGGGTTTATTTCCGAATTTCCGCAGTTTAGACGACCCGAAAGCGATCGAAGAAGAACGCCGTTTGTGCTACGTCGGCATCACTCGCGCCCAGGAATTGCTATTTCTCACCCACACTCGCGAACGCCGCCTTTGGGGAGGTTTCCGGGAACACTGCACCCCTTCCCTATTCTTAGGGGAATTGCCGACACATTTGCTGGCTGGAAGTGCGAAGAAAACTAAAGCCGGGAAAACGGCTGCATCTAAAGGAAAAACTAATAATTCAGCAGCTAATTCTGGGAATTCTCAATCAGCAGAGTGGAAAACTGGCGAACGGGTTTTTCATCATGCTTTTGGAGTTGGAGAAATTACGCACGTTTTGGGAGAAGGTGATAAAACTAATCTGGCAATTAAGTTTTCCGGTTTGGGTCGAAAAATCATCGATCCGAGGACGGCTAAGTTGCAGCGAGTTTAATTAATAAGCTGTTCTGGAAATAGCTGTATTTTTTGGGGCGGGCTAGAAGCCCACCCCACAATAGTTATTGAAGATGTCTTATAAAAAAGCAGAAATCATATCGTTTCCGGTTGCATCGGAATAATAAAATCGAGTCAACAGTTAACACTCAACCATTCAGTTTTTCGACCCCTCCTTCTACAGTCAACAGTCAACAGTCAACAATCATTCCAGTACAACCGGAATTGATATCAAAACATAAACTCTTATGTCTTACAGTCAATTTACGACAATCGGCAAGGTTAAAGAAGCCTTCAATCTCACAGTAGTGGAAGGAATCAGATTTCTGCCGGAAATCGAACCGATCGCACCCGCAACAGCCTTGCAGACCATGCTGGAGACAAATTTGCCTTGGGCGATAGCCACTAGCACCGAAAAGGCCCGTTCTGAAGCCATTATTAACCCTGTACTGCTGGAAGTTCGCAGGATTCTGAACCAACAAATCAGCGTGTTTTCGGGTGAGGAATTTAATGTTGATGTGGCTGTTGGACTTACAGGAGTTTGCGATTTTATCATCAGCCGTTCCCCGGAACAATTAGACGTTGAGGCCCCGGTAATTGTGATGGTGGAAGCTAAAAAAGGAGATTTGAAAGTAGGTTTGGGTCAATGTATTGCTGAAATGGTGGCGGCCCAGAGATTTAATGAAGCGAAAGGGCGATCGATCTCAGCCATCTACGGCTGCGTTTCCAGCGGCACAGCTTGGCGGTTTCTCAAGCTGGAAGGGCAAATAGTGACGATCGATCTTACCGATTATCCGCTACCTCCCGTAGATAAAATATTGGGATTTTTAGTGTGGATGGTGCGCGAAAATTAGCATTATATCCCCATCGCACCCCGCATTGCTAATAACGCCGTCCCATAAGCAGCCGCAGTATGAATTGGCGTTTCCACAGGGACTTTTAAATAACGCTTTCTAATCGCATTCCAAACCGCATTTTTAGCGCCGCCGCCAGCAGTATAAACCTTTGTCAAAGGAGTTGCACCCAATTCTTGCAATAATTGATATCCCCGCGCTTCAATCCGCGCTATGCTTTCTAGCAAACCGTGCAGAAATTCCACTGAATCAGTTGGACGCGGTTCGAGTCGGGGCTGCAAATTCGGGTCATTAATCGGAAAGCGATCGCCCTTGTTCAACAATGGGTAATAATCCAGCAAACTCTCTTGTGCTGGATCAATTTGTGTGCTATAATTATCTAACTCAGCATCCGTAAAAAAGTTTCGCAGCACCGCACCTCCCGTATTAGAAGCGCCTCCAACTAACCACAAATCGCCTAATTTGTGACTATAAATTCCGTATGTTGAATCATCAACGCGGGTATGACTTAACAGTTTGACTGCTAGTGTAGAACCGAGAGAAGTTACTGCTTCCCCTGGTGAATTGACACCGCTGGCCAGAAATGCTGCAATGCTATCGGTTGTCCCAGCACAAACCATACAATCGCGGGGAAAACCGAAGCGATCGCCCACTTGAGCTTTCACTTCCCCCACAGGCGTGCCCGGTGCGACAACTTGCGGCAATTCAGGAGTTGCAGCGCCCGCAATTCCCTGTGTTAGCCAATTCGGATAGCACAAAGTATCAACATCAAAACCGAGTTTCAAAGCATTGTGATAGTCGCTAATTCCTAATTTCCCGTGCAGCATCCATGCCAGCCAGTCAGCTTGATGCAGGAAAACCGTAGGGGCGGTGCCCCCGTGCCCGCCCCATCCATCGAAGAGGGCGGGCACGGGGGCACCGCCCCTACAAAACCACAAGAGTTTAGCCAGACTGGATGTAGCGCTTAATACTGTGTGGTTGGCAGGGGCGATCGCCCGCAACTTCTCTGTCACCGCTGCACCGCGCGCATCATTGTATAAAATGGGTTCGCATACTGGTATACCGTTGGTATTGCACAGCATGACAGTGGAGGATGTGCCGTCAAGGGCGATCGCGCTTACCTGATTGCGGATGGTTGGGGGGATTTGCTCAATTACAGCCCACAGCGCATTTTGCCACACGGAGGGCAATTCCGACTGTTGTGCGTTGGCAAAAGTATGTTCTGTCTCGCAATGGATTGTACCCTGGGAGTCGATGATTGTCGATCGAGCGCCCGTGGTGCCAAAATCTATTCCCAAATAAAGATTCATTTATAGCAGTTGACAGTTGACAGTTGACAGTTGACAGTTGTTGTAGGGTGTGTAATCAAGAAACCGGGTTTCTGAGATTATCGTGCTTCTACATAGTCACAAAGCGTAGTTGGTTCGGGAATCGGTAAACCTTCTTCTCGCAATCCTGCTAAGTGAAATTCGATCGCTTCTTTAATTTGCTGCTGTACTTCCGCAAGGGTAGCGCCTGTGGCTGCACATCCGGGTAAATCGGGCGCGTAAGCTGAATAGTTATTGGGTGTTTTTTCAATTAGAATGGCATAACGCATTAGTTGATACCCACGGGTGGTCAGAAACCGGGTTTTTACGAACATCTTTCGTTGTCACCCACAGATTAGGCAAAAAACCCGGTTTCTTTGGCCTTAGTTGGTAAGTCGTGTCTTTGTGAAACCCATCCAATTAGCAGGTAATGAAATGACTAAAATCGATAATTTCGTAAAAAAAGGTTCGAGCGAAAAGACTTGAAAAGGGGCTGAAATCGCTATAGATTACAGCTTACAGCTCTCGATGCGAAAGAAGAGAGAACCATACAACCAACCCTAACCACCCCAACACCCCAACAACCCAACCCAATCCTCCTCCCTCCCACGCAAACACACGCGCACACGACGGGAGGTGCCCCCGTGGTGCTTGCTTTAGATTAAACGTCAGGTCATCGTACTTCAACCAATCTTTCCTCCCCTTACTCCTCTTTCGCCAACCGACACGATCGCCTAGCTTGCATTCAGTGTCGTAATCAACTTTACCGCCTATTTCTAACCAGATTTTTTTCTGGACGCTAAAGCCAAATTCACCCTGACTGTATTTTACCCACAATTGGTCGATCGTCCGCAAATCATCGCCAGGAAAATTCTCGATCGAGTCTTTAGTGAAATAACCTTCCTTCTCCCGTCTAGCAGCTTTCAGCATCACTTTGAGTGTTTCGTGATCCGCCTCTTTCCACTTCCCTGCTGCTAATAAATCCCGCAGACGAGTATAGTCAACACCCAGCGCAGATTTAAGGGAGTCTGTTGACGGTGGAGGTGTTTGAGGTGATGATTGAGGTGATGATTGAGGTGATGATTGAGGTGATCGAGTACCAAGAGCCTGCAACACTTCAGTAGCAGATTGATAACGTCGCTTACTAGCAGGTAGTATCATTTTATCTAAAATCACGCCCAGTTCCGAACTGACAGATGCTTTTAAGTGTTCTCGCCACACCCATTCCATCTCGCTTGTATCGAATAAATCAATCGGTTCAACCTGAGTTAACAGATACAGACAAGTGACACCCAGACTATAAATATCACTAGCATAAATGGCTTTGCCCGCGGCTTGTTCCGGTGCCGTATATCCAAGAGTCCCGATCGCAGTTCCCGTTACAGATAAAGCAGTTTGTGTAGCATATTTCGCTGCACCAAAGTCAACTAAAACCAGTTGCCCATCTTGCCTAAGAATAATATTTTCGGGCTTGATATCGCGGTGAATGACTTGGCGAGAGTGAATAAACTCGAAGGTGGGTAGTAAATTATTAAGCAACTCGCGAATCTGCGTTTCCCTAAAATATCCCTGAGATTCTAGTGCTTGGGATAAATTTTCACCGTCGATGAATTCTTGGACTAAATACTGCCGTCCATCTTGACTAAAATATGCTAATAAATCGGGAATTTGAGAATGTTTACCCAACTGTTCTAGGCGTACTGCTTCAAGCTCAAATAACTCAGCAGCTTTCTGGATACTATAAGTGCCTTGAGCTTGGGGGTAAAATTGTTTAATAACGCAGGGTGGTTTTGAGGGTTTATACTCGTCAACAGCTAGAAAAGTGCGCCCAAAGCCTCCTTGTCCAATGATTTTTTGGGCTCGGTAGCGATCGCCCAACAGCAGTTTATTCCCACATTTTTGACAGAATTTTGTATAGCCAGACGGGTTTTGCCATAGGCAGTCAGGGTTTAGACACTGGCTCATAAAATATGCTTATAAATTACAGATTAAAGCTCTCGATGCGATGCCAGCGGAGATGGTTTTCAATGTGAAACAGCAGATCCGGGTAAAGAGACGGCATTGCCGATATGTGTCAACTTAAGTCTGAAACCTTTGTATCTCTCGCTGTTATCCGAGGCCAGATCCCCCCTAGCCCCCCTTAAGAAGGGGGGAACCGGAGCGATCTCAAAGTCCCCCTTCTTAAGGGGGATTTAGGGGGATCTGGCCTCGCCGATAAACAGCAGTCTAGGACTACGTTTGACCTTAAGTTGAGACTAATAGGCACAGCCTAAGTCCCCACTCAAAACTCGTTAAACTTTTGTCCCGCACTCAGGACAAAACTTATTGCTTGAAACATTCTTAGCCCCGCAACTTGGACAATAAATCAACTCCGCAGATTGCAACTTGCTGCGTTCGGGCAAACCAACCATTTGAGCGTTGCTCTTACCTGGAACTACCATCGGATAGCAGTTTTCGTCCCTCGTCACCTTGACGTTCATCAGCACCGGGCCCTGGTGAGCGAGCATTTGCCCGATCGCATCTTTGAGTTCCTCCGGCCGCGAAACCAGCATCCCCTTCACGCCATAAGCTTCAGCCAGCATCACAAAATCCGGCATCCCCACAGTCATATTCGACGACGAATAACGCTCTCCATAGAACGCCTGCTGCCACTGCCGCACCATGCCTTGCCAGCCATTATTTACAATCACAACCTTGACATTAATGCCGTATTGTGCTAAGGTTCCCAACTCTTGAATATTCATTTGCACGCTAGCATCGCCAGCAATACAAATCACTTGCTCATCGGGTAGGGCCATTTTCGCGCCCATCGCCGCCGGCAGCCCAAAACCCATCGTGCCCAAACCAGCGCTGGAAATCCAGCGGCGCGGCCCGTTGTTCAAGAATTGAGCCGACCACATTTGATGTTGACCGACATCTGTTGTGTAGTAAGCATCCGGCGCTTGAGTAGCCAACTCCGAAATCACCTCTTGCGGAGACAAAATGTCTGGGTAATGAGGCACAACTAACGGATAGTCCTCTTTCCAGCGATCGATCCTGTGCAGCCATTCCGCAGTCTGTCCGGTCTTCCCCGAAACTCCAGTTTCCCGACAGCGGCGCAGCAAATCGAGCAAAACTTGGCGGACATCTCCGACAATCGGCACGTCAGGGCCGCGATTTTTGCCTACTTCCGCCGGGTCGATATCGATGTGAATCACCTTAGCGCGCGCGGCAAACTCGTCTAATTTGCCCGTCACGCGATCGTCAAACCTCGCCCCGACAGCAATCAGCAAATCGCACTCGGTAACGGCAAAATTAGCGTAAGCAGTGCCGTGCATCCCCAGCATTTTCACCGACAAAGGATGGTTTTCGTCAAAGGAACCTTTGCCCATCAGCGTTGTCGTGACCGGCAATTGGAAAAGTTCGGCCAGTTCCTTAATTTCCTCGTGGGCCCCCGCTGCGATCGCCCCGCCGCCTACATACAGCAAAGGACGCTTTGCTTCCTGCAGCAAATGAATTGCTTGATTAATTTGCCGAGGATTTCCCTTCACCGTGGGCCTGTAGCCCGGAATTCTCACCGATCCGGGTTCCACGGGCAGATAGTCAAATTCTTCTAAACCCACATCCTTGGGCACATCAACCAAAACAGGCCCCGGCCGCCCTGTACTCGCGATGTGGAAAGCTTCTGCCACAATTCGCGCCATATCTCTCGGGTCGCGCACTACATAGGAATGCTTGACAATTGGCAGGGTAATCCCATAAATATCAGTTTCCTGAAACGCATCAGTGCCGATCGCCGGACGGGGCACCTGACCGGTAATAATTACCATCGGGATCGAATCCATGTGGGCCGTCGCAATCCCCGTCACTAAATTAGTTGCGCCGGGGCCCGAAGTAGCAAAACACACCCCAACTTTTCCGGTAGCGCGGGCGTACCCGTCGGCCGCGTGAGCAGCACCTTGCTCGTGCCGCACCAGAATATGTTTGATAGCGCCAGTTTCTTCTGCGCGGTAGAGTTCGTCGTAAAGCGGCAGAATTGCACCGCCGGGATAACCAAAAATATGCTTGACACCGTGGCGGATCAAGCTGTCAATCAGAGCAAATCCACCAGTTGCACGCCTGATGGTCACTTTAGTTTTTAGTTGCACAGAATTTCCTTCCTTAAACTAATTATGATTTTTAATGAAAGCTTTTATACTACTTTAATCTCAATTAATGAAACTATGAAAATTTAAGTGGTGAGATTTTACAAAAGATTTCGCGATCGCAGAGGGTTCGCCCGATCGAGAAATTGTGGAACAGCAGAGGAAGAAAAGAAACAGAGGAAATAGTGGCCTCCATGCCTGTTTACCACGATCTGACGCTTGTAGAGCATTCGTGATTCGGCATTCGACAAGAAAAACAATCGTTTGAGCAATTAAGAACGTCCTAATCATCAGGGCGGTTGCTATGTTATGGATCGATCGCGAAAAGAAAGCCATTTTCCCTCTTACCATTGGTGTCAACACTAGCCTAAAACCGTTGATAAATCTTGTTGAGACGCGAGTGTCGAGCCCGCTGGCATTCCCGTTAAGAATGGAAACTAAAGAGAATGGTCCGGTTCCCCCCAACTCTCAGGGGATCTGGACAATCATCGTCAAACAGTAGCTCGGTACTAAATTTGACCTTAAGTTGACACCCATCCCCTCTTCCTTCTTCCTTCTTCCTTCTTCCTTCTTCCTTCTTGGCAAAGTTTACAAAACATCCTGCAAGACTTTACGAGTATGTTTCCAAGCTGCCATGCCCATCACCGAGACCAAAAAGCCCAAACTCAGCAACACGATCCGCAAGCCCTTGTCATTCGAGCCGACGGCTTGGCTGACAGCATCAGTCAGCGGGCCAGTAATCGCTAAAGGCAGGCTCAGAGCAATATTAATCGCATTGTTTTCCAATCCAAAGACCTTGCCCCGCATAGATTCTGGAGTTTTTTCTTGAATCAGAGCCTGCATCGGCCCGTTAATTAAGGAAGCACCAAAACCGAACAGAGCGCTCAATCCGAATCCCACCCATAACTGTCGAGTAAAGGCAAACATTGCTAATACAAAACCCATCATCAAGAAACCGATTAAAGGCAGAGGTTTGTGGTGCATTCGATGACCCCAGTGTCCCAAAAAGGCTGCGCCGAAGACCATTCCAACTCCCGCAGCAGCCAGCAAAAAGCCAAATTGAGTTTCTTTGAGACCTATTTTGCCTGAAAGTGCGATCGCCAGCACCTGAAGCGCGGCAAACACGGAATACAAAATGGTCAACTGCACCATTGCGTTGCTGACAAGGTGATTGTGTTTCAAATAGCGCAAACCTTCTTTAAGATCTTGCCAAGGATGGACGTTTTTACCACTGCTGCCGGCATGACCTTCTTTGATCTGCATGGCATAGATCAAACCTGCTGAGATCAGGTACAACCCGCCCAGCAAAAACTCTTGAGAAGCTGCTCCGAAGCTGTGTTTAACCCAACTAAACAGCGGTTCGCCGATCGTCATCCCGACAATAATCCCGCCCATTGTGGACGAGGCGAACAGCGCATTTGCCGACATCAGTCCCTCTCGCCCTACGGTCAGGGGGATTGCAGCCTGCTCTGCCGGAGCAAAAAATTGCGTTACGGTAGAGATTAAAAACGTCATCGTCAACAAAACGACAAAAGCTTTGGGCAAAAACGGCAAAGCTACAATCAACGCGGCTCGAATCACGTTGCAGGCGACCAGCATTTGCTTTTTGGAAAAGCGGTCTACCACGATACCGGCTACGGAACCAAAGACGATCGCTGGCACGGTGTAGGCGATCATCACCGCTGACAGCATAGAATTTTCCGAATGTTGCCAAGAAACCGGCCAGGGTCGGTAGTCGCCGGTTTTCAGCAGAATAATCAGCAATACGTAAAAGATTTTATCCGCCACTTGGGCCAATAACTGGCCCGTCCACAAGGCGAGGAAGGGGCGATTTCTCAGTAGGGCATCAAGCCCGCTGCGGTCAGGGGGAGGGCTGGCTGGGTGCATAAGAATAGTTTAACTGACCGCCTCTGGCAATTATAGTTTTCAGCAATATGTGCAAATCTGACATAGCAAAGCGGAAACTCGGAAAACTCCTGTCTCCTGGGTTCTTTTTCTGTTTTAGCAGATCCGTGGCGGAGGGCTTGGGTCTTTTTCACTCTACCGCGATCTATCGGAGCGGAGATCCCGCGCCTCGGGCCAATGGGAGAATATTGTTAAAGATTGGCGTGCCTCTCATCGCGAGTACAAAATAAGGTAGTATATTTTACAAAATACTTAATACTAGCAGTGATATTAAAAGATGTCACGCGATTTAAGTAATATAACGAAGGTACTAACTGTTAGGAGTGAAAAACTTGAAAAAGGTTGAAGCTATTATTCGCCCCTTTAAACTAGACGAAGTGAAAATCGCACTCGTCAATGCTGGTATTGTGGGGATGACTGTTTCTGAAGTTAGAGGTTTTGGCCGTCAGAAGGGCATGACAGAACGCTATCGCGGTTCTGAGTACACCGTTGAGTTCTTGCAAAAGCTCAAGGTCGAGATTGTTGTGGAAAACGATCAGGTTGACATGGTGGTTGATAAAATTATCGCGGCTTCCCGCACGGGCGAGATTGGCGACGGCAAGATTTTCATCTCTCCTGTAGAACAAATTATTCGGATTCGGACTGGGGAAAAGAACTTGGAGGCAATCTAAGATACTGGGGCATTGGGCATTGGGCATTGGTAATTGGTAATTGGTCATTGGTCATTGGTAACTAATCATTGCCAAGGAAAAACCTCTTTCCTGTTTAGTTCTGATACCTAAGTGTCAATATCCAATGCCACAGTTACCCCCGCTTTTGGCTTTTTTCCTCATTAGGGGTTGACAATGCTCGCCATTTGTGGTATAAGAGCGTGGAAGGCTCGGCCGCGGTGAGAGTGCGATCGCTTGATATCCGGTGTCATTTCTGCAAAAGTCTGTTGCTGTGCGGGTACGTAGAAAATGGGGTCATATCCGAAACCTCCTGTACCGCGAGGAGTGTGGAGAATTTCGCCCCGACAAATTCCTTCTACTTGCAAGGCAATTGTACCGTCGGGACGGGCGATCGCGATCGCGCAAACAAATTGTGCTTCCCGGTTTTGTTCGCGAACCAATTCTTTGAGAAGTCGAGATATCCTGTCAGCATCGGTTTTCCCGTAGCGCGCCGAGTAAATCCCAGGTTGGCCGTCGAGTGCATCTACCATTAAACCAGAATCATCGGCGATCGACCATTCGCCCGTTGCTTTTGCCACTTCAGACGCCTTCAAGCAAGCATTAGCAATAAAAGTTTCGCCTGTTTCCTCGATTTCCAACTCTTCCGGTTTTAGCTGTAATTCCCATCCCAAATCCTGAAGATAAACTTGCATTTCCTTAAGTTTACCCGGATTGCCCGTAGCTACAACTAGCAATTTGCGATCGGTCATTATTTCTCTTAAAACTTACGGATCTATATTAACAAAAGATTGGGAGAAAGGTTGCAACAAAATTCCCAAAATCTTATCAACATCTTGAATATAGTATTCAATCGGATCGATATAAACAGTAGTTTCCTCCAAAATCAAGAATTTCCAGTTAGTACCCGTCGTCACCGCGCCGTAAATGCGATCGACCTCAGTGTCTTGGTTTTGATTGAAACATTGGGCCGCTACCATTGCAGCCACGCATTGACCCAAACCGCCAATAATATCTTCCTTTTTTGCCTCAAAAATTGTTATAACCGGAGCACTGATGAACAATTGTTCTGAAGAACCGCTAATAATATAATCGCAAAATCCTTGCAAACCTCTTTCTGGATCGACAGTAAAATCCTTACCGGAAAAAAGAGAAACTCGTTTTTTTAACAATCTCCGAACTTCTGCTAATATCGGGGCAATCAAAAATTCTGAGCGAGCTTTTTCAGTGGAAATAAAAGTTGCTAGCGGTACATAATCAATCAGGATTGTTGTTAAAATTTCTGATGGTGAAACTGGTTTTGTGTCGGCAAATAAATTGCGAGTTTCATCTAAGGTTAATCCAAAATCTTTTTTGACTCTCGCAAGGCTGAAATCGCTGTATGCCATTTGCTTTTATCCTAAAATTAACCTGATATAGCCGCCCTACTATTTGATTTCTGAACAAGATTTTTTTACCGCAGAGGGCGCAGAGGACGCAGAGAAAGAGAGATTTGAGATCGAGTCATCCGCGTTCATCTGCGTTTATCTGCGGTGGAAAAGTCCGATTAATTATGCGCCCAATTTTTCGCCCAGTTTAAGTTTTGCATGACTTCTTTCAATGTCGCTGCTTCTGAATACAGCCGCAACACGGGTTCGGTGCCACTAAACCGAATTAACAGCCAACTTCCGTCAGCCAAACGGAATTTATATCCGTCAACTTTGTTGCAATCTACAACTGCTTTGCCTGCGATTTCTGTTAAGGGTTGATTTTGCAGCAGCGACAGCAAACGCGACCTTTCTTCCATGTTTGCTAGGTGCAAGTCGATTCTGTCATAAGCTGAGGTAAACCCAGTTTCTTGTTGCAGTCGGCTGTAAATTTCGCTTAAGTCTTCCCCGGATTTGACAACTGCTTCTAATAAGTACAGCGCTGACAGCAAAGCATCTCGTTCGGGGATGTGTGTACCGTAGCCAATTCCTCCCGATTCTTCGCCGCCGACTAAGACTTGGGTGGTTAACATTCGATCGGCTATATACTTGTAACCGATCGGCGTTTCAAATAATGGCAAGTTGTACAGCTTGGCAATTTTGGGAATTATGTCTGAACCGCTAACTGTTTTGATGACTTCCCCGGTCAAGCCGCGCCGTGAAGCTAAATGTTCGATTAAGATGGGAACTAGGATTTGTGAACTGAGGAAGTTGCCGCTAGAGTCAACGGCTGCAATTCGATCGCTATCTCCGTCAAATACAAATCCGATGGACAAACCAGAACTTTTTCGCTGGTGAGTACGCATTACCCGAAATAACTGCGACAGGTAGCGCGGCAAAGGTTCCGGTGCACCGCCACCAAACAGCGGATCTCGATCGCTGTTGACTTCCTGCACTGTTTCTTCTAAAATTTGAGCTAATCCTCCGGCGGCGGCACCGTGCATTACATCTACAAATACTGTAATTTTGCCGCTGGCGATCGCTTCTTTAATCGCCTCAATATCTACCATTTCCCGCAAGGTTTTGCAGTAAGCCGGCCAAGGATTGAAATTCTCCAACTTGCCGGGATTTGCTGAAAGTGCCGCCGGATTTTCGAGTTTTTCTTCTATTTGTTGAGTAACTTCGGGCGAAACTGAACCACCAAATCCGCCCTTGACTTTTAACCCTAAATATGCACCGGGATTGTGGCTGGCTGTCAGAACGATCGCACCCAAAGCATTTAATTGTTTGGCAGCTAAACTGAAAGCGGGAGTGGGGGCGTAGGATTCGCTCAGCAGCACGTCAAATCCTGCGTTTTGGACGGCAATAGCTGCTGTTTTGGCAAATTCTTCAGCCAGAAATCGGCGATCGTAACCGACAATTACGGTACCGCTGCTGCCATCGCTACCGCCGGTTTGTGCGAGAACTTGTGCCGCTAAGGGAGCGACTAACGCTACGCGATCGAATGTAAAATCGTCAGCAATGATGCCGCGCCAGCCATCTGTTCCGAATTTAATAGGATTCATTAGTCACAAGTCATGAGTCACCCGTCTATTTTATGGGTTTATCAGTCGATCGTCATCCGATTTTAGATTTTAGATTTTAGATTTTAGATTGCGACTGCGGATGAATCTGGGGGCTAGTGACCAAATTGCTTAATTGCTAGCCACCAGCCAAAAAGTGATTGGCTAATGACTAATGACTAATGACTAATGACTAATGACTAAAAGAATGCCGGTTGGTGGCGGATCAAATTCAGGAATTCTTCGCGAGTTTTCTGTTCCTCTTGGAACACGCCCAACATTGCACTCGTAACCGTCCAAGCACCAGGTTTTTGCACACCCCGCATCGTCATGCACATATGGCTGGCTTCCATTACTACAGCCACTCCCTTCGGTTCCAATATTGTCTGAACTGCTTCGGCAATTTGGCGTGTCAAGCGTTCTTGCACCTGCAACCGACGGCTGTACATCTCCGAAATTCGGGCTAATTTGCTCAATCCAACTACTTTTTGGTTAGGAATGTAAGCAATGTGAACTCGGCCCATAAACGGCAGCATATGGTGTTCGCACATACTGAATACGCTGATGTCTCGCACCAGTACCATTTCGTTGTGGCCTTCGTCAAAGATAGCGCCGTTGAGGAGTTCTTCGAGGGATTGACTGTAACCACTGGTGAGAAACCGCATTGCTTCTGCTACCCGTTTTGGGGTTTTGAGCAATCCTTCGCGTTCGGGGTCTTCTCCTACTCCCAGCAGCATTGTGCGAACGGCCTCCATCATTTCTTCCATGCCTACTTCTGAGGGTTTGGGCACGCTGGATTCTTGACCGTTCGAGGAATTGCGATCGGGTCGAGTGGGTATGCGCGGGGTGTTGTTGTCTGCGGTTTGTAACAGTTTCATGCTGTCAGTAGAGAGTGAGTTCGAGCCATTGGAATCGGCGGAAGATGCAATTGTCATAACAAGTTGGTGTGAGGGTGAATCGATTTTGGATTGGGGGATATAGCTAGAGATTCAAAGATTGTTGAATTCGAGAAAAATCCAGCAGTCTAAAATCTCAAGTTCACAAAACTCCTGCGTTGGACATGAGCGTGATTTCTTCAATTACTGCACTCGCTGGTAACTGAACTGCGTGCAGAATTGATTGGGCGACAATTTCTGGGGTTAACATGGCGGTGCGATCGAAGTCGGCGTCCACGGTGTCTGTGTCCCACATGGGAGTATTGACAGAACCCGGACAGATTGCTGTTACGCGAATTCCGTGAGCCCGTTCTTCGGCGGCTAAGGTTTTAGACAAAGCCATGAGACCGAATTTGCTGACGCAGTAGGCTCCCCAGTTGGGGAAGGTTTGGCTGCCGGCGATCGAGGAAACGTTGATGATGATTCCCGATCCGCGATCGCGCATCGACGGCAAAACTCCTAGAATGCACTGCCAAACGCTAGTCAGATTGAGGTTTAGAACGTTCTGCCAGTCGGCTAGGGACGTTTCCGTTAAGGAGCCGGTGTAGCCCATACCCGCGCTGTTGACCAGGATATCTACGGCACCCAATTGAGCTGCGATCGCGCTGATGCTGCTTTGCACTTGCTCAATTTTTGCCAAGTCTAAGGGATAAGCTTCTGCTTTCACTCCGACTTCTCGGGCTGCGGCGGCAACGGCTTCTAAGTTTTCCGACTCTCGGCTAACTAAGGCCAGATTTATGCCCTCGGCTGCGAACGCTAAAGCCGTCGCTTTGCCAATACCGCTGCTGGCTCCGGTAATCAGAGCCTGCTTTGTTGTTGGATGGTTCATTCAGTGTCCTAATACTTTCGCTCGGCAACTCCCTACAGCGTTGCAGCCTTCTGAGGCAAATTAGACAACTGTCTGCTGCGGGTGATAACAGTTAATTATGAGATGAACATTAAGAACTGTTAAGCCGGTGTCACCTGAGAAATTATAACACTGCTGACAGAGCCGCAGAATAATGAGCTGTGAGTTATGAGTTTAAAGTAAGAGATTTTTAACTCATCACTCACAGCTCTGAATCGATCGGCTCAAGCCGCAATTTCAGTGAATACGCCGATGTCGCGAAACTTTTGATACCGGATATCGCGTCGCTGCTGGCCAGTAAGCTGTGTCAGTTCTGCTAAGTTTTCTAACAAAGCTTGTTTGAGTATGGAGGCAGCTTTGAGGGGATTCGAGTGAGCGCCACCGATCGGCTCTGGTACTATTTGATCGAGAACGCCGAGGTTTTTCAAATCCCAGGAAGTAATTTTCAGGGCTTCTGCGGCCAAGTTAGCTTTGCCAGAGTCTTTCCAGAGGATAGCCGCACAAGCTTCGGGGGTGGCGACGGTGTAGACGGAATGTTCGAGCATCAACAGCCGCTCGCCGACACCGATACCCAATGCGCCGCCGGAACCGCCTTCGCCGATGACGGTGCAAATAATGGGAACGTCGAGGCGAAACATTTCTCGGAGGTTACAGGCGATCGCCTCTCCCTGTCCAAGCTGTTCTGCTTCTAAGCCCGCCCAAGCTCCGGGAGTGTCGATAAAGGTGAAAATCGGCATTCCGAAGCGATCGGCGTGTTCCATCAACCGCAGGGCTTTGCGGTAGCCGCCGGGAGCAGCCATGCCGAAGTTGCGGGCGATATTGTCTTTTGTGTCGCGCCCTTTTTGATGGCCAATGATGACTGTGGGACGCCCGTCTATGCGGGCAATTCCACCGACGAGGGCCGGGTCGTCTCCGCCGCGCCGATCGCCGTGAAGCTCGATCCACTCGTCGCTAATTGCCTGAATGTAATCGAGGGTGCTGGGGCGGCGCGGGTGACGGGCGAGTTGCAGCCGCTGCATGGGGGACAAGCTGCTGAAGATTTCTTGTCGCAGTTGGGCTGAGCGAGCTTCTAGTTTGCGAATTTCGTCGGTGACATCGACGCTGTTTTCTGCGGCGAGTTCGCGAATCTGGTGAATTCGGGTTTCGAGTTCGGCCAGGGGCTTTTCAAAATCTAAGAGTAAGGGTTTACGGTCTGGGTTTGGCACGCGGATAATTTCTATAAGGTTTTGTCAGGTTTTGTCGATCGACTATTTTCCGATCCTACCCTGTCAGGGGATGCTGAAAAAGAGAGGAAATTTGGAAATTTTGAGTTTTAAATTTTGTATGATATCAAATTGGGTAACATCCTCATTATCATCTAGCGCCAGCTTCCCGCTCGCGCTGCACTCCGAAAAATATTATTCCGATGCCAAAGAAAAAGTCAACTATTAAATTTTCAAATTTAACAGTTGACTTTCAACATCAAACTGACATTAATAAAGGTCGGAAACCGTGCTTGACAGAAATATGACCGATTTGCTCCATCTTTTCCACAGTAATTTGATTCCGTCCCCAAGAAAAATTGGTATACATTTTTTCAAATTCCAGTAGCATTGATTCAGCAAAACAGGCAAACAACTGTCGGCCCGGCACATCCATATTGACAATCTTCATAATTTTCCACTCAATATCGAGGGAATGCTCCACAATGCCGCCATTGAGTACGTAAATTTCTGGATGCTGAACCTGAGTTGCCAGATTTTTCGGATAGCCACCGTCAATCAATAAACAGGGTTGCTTCAAAGTCTTAGGGTCAATTTCTACGCCCTTGGGCATACTGGCTACCCAGACTACAATATCCGCTTGGGGGAGGGCTTCTTCCAAATCCATAATTTTGCCTCGGCCCAATTCCGATTGCAAATCTTGTAATCGTTCTTTGTCGCGGGCAATGAGCAACAATTCTGCTACATTTGTTTTAACATTGAGCCAGCGACACACAGCACTGCCAATATCGCCAGTAGCACCACAAACGGCTACCGTGGCTTTTGAAAGTTCAATCCCCAATTTAGGGGCTGCTTCTTCTACTTGGCGGCAGAGGATGTAAGCTGTGTGAGTGTTACCAGTGGTGAAGCGTTCAAACTCCAACTTGAGATTGCGAATTTGCTTAATTTGCTGCAAGTTGAAAGTCTCAAAAATGATCGAAGAAAAGCCGCCTAAAGCCGTGATGTTAATCCCGTTTTTTTGAGCGTGTGCCATTGCATTAAGGATTTTGCGAGTGGCTGCTTTTATCCGGCGAGTGGCTAGCATTTCTGGCAGAAAACAGGACTCCACATAGCGGCCTTCTATTTTTTGTCCAGTGATGCTTGTTACCGTGATCTGATCAACTATTTGGGGCGGTGCGCTGCACCAAAAATCTAGACCTTGATCGGCATATTCTGGATAGCCCAGCTCGTTAGCTACTGATTGGGCGTGTTCTAAGCTGGTTAAGTGACCGATTAGACCAAACATTAAGTTGTCAAATGAAGGAAGATTGAAGATGGAAAGATGGGAAGATGGGAAGATGGGAAGATGGGAAGATTAAAAATTTATATTTTAAAATGAGGTATCCCATTTTTAATTTTTAATTTTTAATTTTTTTCCCATTCCTTATTTCCAAATTAACTAGGCTGCGAGGCCTTGTGCTGACATCCGCATGATATCGCGGTTGTTAAAGCCTATGTTGCCTAGGGCTTCGCCGTAGGCAATCATAAAGTCTTCGATTAAAGCGTCTTTTTCCATTCCCAAGACGCGGGCATCGTCTGCGACAGAGTTTAGCAGTCTCCAGATGATGGGCAGGTTTTGGCGGTTGGCAGCTTCGAGTTCGCCTTTGGATTCCTCAAAGTGAGCTTGCAGCCAGACTTCCCCAAAGTTGAGGTGGGTGTATTCTTCTTTGACGACGCCTTCGGTGATTTTGCGAGCAAAGTCATCGGCGACGGGGATGTAGATGTTGTAAGCTGCGATCGCAAAACACTCGATAATTAGCGATTGAATCAACAAGCAAGTTACAATCTGACCTTGGGCCGCTGCCGTCTGGAAGTTTTTGTGCAGTTCCGAAAAGAACTGCTTGGCAAATGCCATGTCCGGCGTGACTTTCAGATTCCGGCCACAAGCTTGGAAGCCTTTCATGTGGCGGTTCTCCATCTTGGACAAGCCAATTAACTCTGCTTTTTTGTCAGCCAACAGTTCGGCCAGTGTCAGGTAATTGTCGTGAGCTTCTTGTTCGCCTTCAATCACAATGGCGTTGATGCGGCTGTAAGCATCTTTGTAAGTTTCGGTTTGAAAGTCAATTGTTGGGCTGGCCTCAAGCTGGGGCATAGATATGTAGTCTCCTTATATAAGCTTCCGGGATGTTTGGAAACCCCTTTAAAATGGGGGGTCAGTGACAGTACACTTTACCTATTTTGAACGCACCCCATCTAAATCACAGATTATAGCTGAGGATGCTTTCGACAAAGAACTTTTCTTTGACGTTCCGGGAAAAACTGGCGTCAAGCGTGCGTGTTTGGCGGACTTTTGCCGTCGAACACTCCAGAAAGACTATCGCTAGAATGCTATCTATTTACTAATTACTTGAATTAGTCGTTAGTCGATCTTTTGCCCGGAAATAGATGATAGAAATACGGTCTATGTCTCCACCTTTCAGGGTTTTACAGTACCAACTCTATCTATAACATTATATCCTAATCACAACTTCCTCCCTAGGTACTCCTTCTTTCCTTCTACGACTATTATGTTGTTGTATGGGAATCGGGGATGCGATCTGGTGGGAGAACCTCACAGGCTTATTATTTTAGGTTAATTCACAAATTTATGGGTAAATCCTTTGACAGGTCTCAAGCGCTGGAACTGCTGAGTTTTATTTTGTTGTTGGCGGGTGCTGCGCTGGTGCTGCTGCCGCTGGCTGCTGTATTTTTGGTTTCGGTATCACCATCTGGTGTCGGTGTCAAGGCCACAGGCCTGACTTTTGCGAACTATCAGGAGGCTTGGCGACGGGGCAATTTTTTGTTGGCATTTGTTAATTCTACTCTAGTGGCGATCGCAGTGACGGGTTTTCAGGTTGTGACTTCTGCTTTGGCCGGTTATGCTTTGGCCAGGTTGAAGTTTCGGGGGCGACAGGCCCTAGTTTTGGTGGTTTTGGCGACGCTGGTAATTCCGTTTCAGCTTTTGGTAATTCCCATTTTCATGGTTTTGAAGTGGGGTCATCTACTGAATACTTATGGGGCGCTGATTTTGCCTACGGCGGCTAACGGCTTTGGGATTTTTCTGCTGCGCCAGTATTTTATGACTGTTCCGGTGGAGTTGGAGGAGGCGGCAATGCTGGATGGGGCTAACCGCTGGCAGGTTTTGTGGCAGGTGATGTTACCTTTGGCCCGCCCTGCTTTGGTGACGCTGTTTTTGTTTACCTTTATCGGGGAGTGGAACGATTTGTTTAAGCCGCTGGTGTTTACGACGCGGCCGGAGTTGCGGACTGTGCAGTTGGTTCTGGCTGAGTTTCAGGAACAGTTTACTAGCAGTTGGCAGTTGTTGATGGCGGCGGTGGTAATTGGAACAGTGCCGGTGGTGTTGCTGTTTTTGGCCGGTCAACGGCAGTTTATTCGGGGGATTGCGGCGACGGGGATTAAGAATTGAATTGGAGATGCTTGGCAATTAAGTTTGTAGTCATTTGTTGAACCATTCTCAAGAACAGGCATCTTGCCTGTTCCACAAAGAGTTAACTTTCTTGTGGAACAGGCATCTTGCCTGTTGCTGACTTTGGTACAAGATGTGAATTTGTAGTCACTCGGCGATGGAACTCGCTACTATACAAACGAAGTCCACTCCCAGCCCACAAGCGAGATAAAGGGGATATCAAAGCGGTAGTATGTGAATCTATGCAAAAACTCGGTTTATTTTTATTTATCGTATCTTTTCTACCGTGGTTGGCAGTCTTATTTGTTGTGCCCTTCCTGCCGCTGGACATTACCCAAAAAACTACTTTATCTGTCGTTCTGGCTGTTGGGGCAGAAGTTTGTTTTTGGATTAGCGTAGTGCTGTTGGGGAAAGAAGTAGTTACCAAATATCGGCGTTATTTGCATCCCCGCTATCTTTGGAAAAAAATCAGAAATTTTAACCGCAGATGAACAGGAATCGACGCAGATAATGAGCCTGGAGAGTGGCGTTTATCTGCGGTCAAGATTGAGCTATTCGCTGAAAATTTGCAAGCGAATAGAGCGTTCTCCATCTCCGAAATCCACTTCAATCTTTTCTCCCGAAAGACTGTCCAAGCATCCCAAAAGCAACCGCAAATTGGGTGTGCTTGCTCCTGTATCCACGTACAATCTATCTGCCAAACTGCCTAAACGCTTCCAAATTGTGTAGAGTTTGACTACTGTTTGTTCTAGCTGTGCGGCTTGTTTTACAACGTCGGCGGTTGTTCCCAAACATCCGACTCGCAAAGATTCTTCTAAGGCCATTTCCATGTCTAAATGAGACTGATTGAGAGCTTGCACTTGGGCGGCGGCGTCGAGATATTTTGATAAGTTCTTGGCGTCGGAAGTTAGCTGTTTGACAGTATCTACGTCGGGATTTTCTGCTACTTCTTTTTGAATTTCGCTTTGGTGAGATGGGGAGAGTTTCTCCATTTCTTTGACTAAAGGAGCGAGGTAGCGGGAAGGTAGAGAACCGGTAGATGCTTTTTCTTTGACTTCTTCTGGCAATAAATCTGAGTTCATTGCCATCCATTCGTCGGATAGTTGTTTGACTTCGCGGCGGGTGATGCGATCGCCACTTGCTGCAGCATCTGTTACCATTTGCTGCACTTCGGGAGATGCTTTGGCGGTTTCTACAAAGGCTCTTTTGCTAAAGTTTCTAATGGAATTTGGGTCTAAATCTCCTTGCTGGATCAGAGTGTCGGCACTATTAGCTAATTCTATCAAAGAATAGGCTTGACTTTTGCCAATTTCTCTTTCTTTGAGCCAGTTCAAAAAGCCAGTGCCGCGTCCTTCGCCGCCTTTTTTTTCTCTGTCTCTAACTGTTCGGAGAATGCGTCCCCGCCAGATGTCGGTTTGCAAGTCGAAGCGATCGCACACTTTCCAGGCATTGTCAACCTGATTTTCAAAGTCAAACTCTGGTATTTGTTCGTCTTCGGGGTCTGGCAATTGGAAATTGATATCGGTAAAGCCGTTGAGGGCTTCTGCAAGTTCTGCGGGATTTAGGGGGACTTCAGCCATTAGGAAAAATTTGTGTAGTGCAATAGCCGGTTGAATTGGTAACTTGCACGGGTTGACAGTTGAGACGCTATATGTAGCGGTAAGGTAGGCAAGATTTACCTACTAATAGAGCTTTTGTGCAAGTCATATCATTATTGCACGATGGGGGGCGATCGGGCGATCGCTACCTGCACAAAAAATCTTCTCCGAGAGTGGCCGCACAGCGTCGCAACAATAAAAAAGTCGGTGGCACAGATAGTCGGGTATTTTGAAGCAAGAACCATTAAGGAATGAGAATTAAATAACTTACACAAGGAAAGTGGGGAGTAGGGGTTGGGCGGGACGCCCGCCCTTTTTGGACGGGCGGGACGCCCATCCCACAATAACAATTAAAATTGTAAGTTATTTAATTCGCGATCCTAACCGGATAGTTAAATGAACTAATTACCAACTAAAACGGCGATACTTTATCCCGCTCTACCTCCTAGCCGGGAGTCGTTTTCCCATTCAAAATTGTGCCATCCTCGGGCAGATTTTCTAGTCGATCGCGCTTCTTAAAGCGATCGCGAGCCGAGACAACCACCACATAGAGAACCGGCACCATAAACAAACTCAAGAAAGTAGAAACAACCATCCCCCCCGCGATCGCATTCCCTAGCGATCGGCGGCTCGCTGCACCCGCACCTTCTGGGTTAACTAGAGGAGCAATACCCAAAATGAAAGCCAGAGAAGTCATCAAAATCGGTCGTAAACGCTCTTGAGAAGCCTCAACTGCTGCTTTAGCAATTGGATATCCCCGCTCCCGTAACTGGTTAGCAAACTCCACGATTAAAATCGCATTTTTACTAGCCAATCCAATCAACATCACCAAACCAATCTGGCAATAAACATCATTCGCCAAACCCCGCAACGACTGAGCTAAAAGAGCACCTAAAATCGCCAGAGGCACCGATAGCAAAATAATGAAAGGATCGACATAATTTTCGTACTGAGCAGCCAACACCAAAAACACAAAAATCAGCCCCAAACCGAAAATAATCGGTGCTTGACCGCCGGACTCAATTTCTTCTAAAGAACTCCCCGACCATTCATAGCCAAAACCTCCTGGTAAAACTTGAGTTGCCACCTTTTCCATCGATTTTAGTGCCTGTCCAGAACTCGCTCCCGGAGCCGGAGTGCCAGTAATTTCAATTGACCTATATAAATTGTAGTGGTTAACAGTTTGTGCTCCCACCACCGGAGTTATCTTCACCAAATTGCTCAAAGGAATCATTTCATTCTTTCCAGAACGCACATACAATTTCCCAATATCTTCAGGGTTATCACGAAACTGTTTATCCGCCTGAACATACACCCGATAATTGCGCTGCTGGAGGTTAAAATCATTCACATACTGCGAACCTAGAGCCGTTCTAATTTTACTTGTTTTTCAGATTGCATCAAGGATAGCAAGGTTGTCATCACCAAAAACTGAGATGGCGTCAGGTATTTTTGTAAATGAGTCTGGTAGAATCTTCGTATCATTATTTTTTTGGATAAGCAACAGCAACTGAGTTTGGGTCGTTTTCGGCTATTATACTCCCATCAGAGTGACACAAGAGCAATAAATTGCATATTGAAATTATCGAAAGGGTTGTGGGGTATGAGGTGTAGGGTGTAGGCGTATGCAAATTAAATTCCTATTAACTTATCCTAGGTATCAATGTCGGGAGAAGTCACTATGCTTGGTAAATCAAGGAGGCCCTTATCACTTGGACTTTTCAGAAAAATTCCCCTACAAATAATGCTAATTGTTCCATTTGTTGTCCAAACAGTTGGAGCAGTGGCTGTTGTTGGTTATCTTTCCTATAGAAACGGTCAAAAAGCAGTAAATGATGTAGCTACTCAGTTGCGGAATGATATTAGCGATCGCATCAAGCAAAATCTAACTTATCTGGTTGCTATTCCCTTTCAATCTTTTGAAAACTATGATGCAGCCCTGAGCCAAAACCGCATCGATCTTAATAATGGGAGAGACGTAGAGAAGTTTCTATGGGGACAACTCCCTGCCTTTCCCCTTGTTGCTGCCGCAGCTTTTGTTACCCCCAATCAGGAATTTTTTGCTGGTGAGCGGCAGGATGATGGCACGATCGTCATCCGTACTTCGGAGGTAGAAAATAACCACACTTTGACTACCTATACCGCCAGTCCAGAGGGGGAACGCCGAGAAATTATCAACGCCGGGAAACCTAACTTTGACCCCCGCAAACGCCCCTACTATAAAATTCCAGTCCAGCAAAAGCAAGCTGTTTGGGCAAAACTGTATCCTCACATCACAGGTAAATACCTATACATTGCGGCTGGCAAACCCATATATACCAAGACTGGATCTCTCCAAGGAGTGTGGATGACCAGCTTAAATATGGTAATGTTTGGGAATTTTTTAAGCAAACTCAAAATAGGTAAAACAGGGCAAAGTTTTATTCTGGAACGTTCTGGAGAAATGATTGCCACCTCTACAGGGGAAAAGCCCTTTCAATATTACCCAGACAAGGTTGTCCAACTGCCAGAGCAACGAATTGAACGACTCAAGGTTGTCAATAGTAGCAATGCCATCACCCAAAAAGCGAGTCAAGCTTTGCTAGAGCAGTTTCGTGATTTTCAAAATATCCAAGCATCTCATCAACTGAAATTTACTGTCGATGGTAAAAATTATTTCGCCCAAGTCGATCCTTTTCGAGATAGTAAAGGTATTGACTGGTTGGTGGTGGTGACTATTCCAGAAGCAGACTTTATGAATCAAATTAATGCCAATACTCAGACTACAATCCTGCTCTGTTTAGCAACTTTGATTTTGGCAATTTTATTGGGTATCCTGACTGCTCGCTGGATTATCCGTCCTGTGGAACGGATCACCACTGCTTCGGAAGCGATCGCTGGGGGCAATCTAAACCAACAAGTGGAGGTTAGTTCCATCGTTGAACTTGGCAAATTAGCCAACGTTTTTAACGGCATGACCAGACAACTGAAGGATTCTCTAGATACCATCCATTTGGCAAATGAAGAGTTGGAAGCTAGAGTGGAGCAAAGAACTGGAGAACTGCGCCAAGAAAAAGAAAGGTCAGAACAATTACTTTTGAATATCTTACCTGCGGAAATTGCCGATCGCCTCATGCGGACTAATGAATCCCCTGCTGAACATTTTGAAGAAGCCACGATTTTGTTTGCGGATATAGTAGGTTTTACCAGTATCTCGGCCCGGATAGAGCCGATGCAATTGGTAGCAGGTTTGAACCAAATTTTCTCTGCCTTCGATCAACTCACTGAAAAGCATGGCTTAGAAAAAATTAAAACCATTGGGGATGCCTACATGGTAGTTGGTGGTTTACCCGTTTCTCGACCGGATCATTGCGAAGCGATCGCCAACATGGCGTTGGATATGCAAGCCTATATGCAAGACGTGGAGAATATTTTTGGGGAATCTCTACAAATTCGGATCGGGATTAATACCGGTCCTGTAATTGCGGGAGTAATTGGGATTAAGAAATTTATCTATGACCTCTGGGGTGATGCGGTGAATGTCGCCTCAAGGATGGAATCCCACGGCAAACCGGGATACATTCAAGTCACCGATGCGACTTATCTCAAATTACAGAATAAATACTTACTAGAGCTAAGGGGTACGATCGAGGTTAAGGGAAGAGGAGAAATGATGACCTATTGGCTTTTGGGTCGGCGGGAGGAATATTAGCCACTAGCACTCGATAGCAAAGACGGTCGTTTAATAAACAAGTCTGCAAACATAACTTTGTTATTTGTTAAAGGTATGTTGTTGGGCTTCAGCGCTCTTGAGGGCTCAAGCCCAACAACGTACTTCACTTACTTGAGAACCACTTTATCGCGTTCAATCTCCTCGCGGGGAGCGGTTTTCCCATCTAAATTTGTGTCATCGTGGGGCGGATTTTGAGGGCGATCGCGCTTCTTAAAGCGATCGCGAGCCGAGACAACCACCACATACAGAACCGGCACCATAAACAAACTCAAGACAGTAGAAACAACCATCCCTCCGGCGATCGCATTCCCTAGCGACTTACGACTCGCCGCACCCGCACCTTCCGGATTAATTAGGGGAGCAATCCCCAAAATAAATGATAAAGAAGTCATCAAAATCGGTCGTAAACGCTCTTGAGAAGCCTCAACTGCCGCCTTAGCAATTGAATATCCCTGCTCCCGTAACTGGTTAGCAAACTCCACGATTAAAATCGCATTTTTACTCGCCAATCCAATCAACATCACCAAACCAATCTGGCAATAAACATCATTCGCCAAACCCCGCAACGACTGAGCTAAAAGAGCACCTAAAATCGCCAGAGGCACCGATAGCAAAATAATGAAAGGATCGACATAATTTTCGTACTGAGCAGCCAACACCAAAAACACAAAAATCAGCCCCAAACCGAAAATAATCGGTGCTTGACCGCCGGACTCAATTTCTTCTAAAGAACTCCCCGACCATTCATAGCCAAAACCTCCTGGTAAAACTTGAGTTGCCACCTTTTCCATCGATTTTAGTGCCTGTCCAGAACTCGCTCCCGGAGCCGGAGTGCCAGTAATTTCAATTGACCTATATAAATTGTAGTGGTTAACAGTTTGTGCTCCCACCACCGGAGTTATCTTCACCAAATTGCTCAAAGGAATCATTTCATTCTTTCCAGAACGCACATACAATTTCCCAATATCTTCAGGGTTATCACGAAACTGTTTATCCGCCTGAACATACACCCGATAATTGCGCTGCTGGAGGTTAAAATCGTTCACATACTGAGCACCCAGAGCCGTTTGTAGCGTACTGAAAACATCATTAATGGGAATATCTAGAGCCTTAGCTCGATTGCGGTCAACTTCCACAATTAACTGAGGCGTATTCGCTGCAAATGTACTAAATACCGCCTGCAATCCGGGCGTCTGATTAGCCTGCTTTAAAATCCCGCCCATAGTCTGGACTAAGCCATCTAAGCCGCTGTTACCTTTGCGGTCTTGCAATTGAAATTGGAAACCCCCAAATTGACCTAAACCTTGAATTGCAGGCGGATTCACAGGGAAAATTCTAGCTTCTGGAATCGCGAAAAACTTACCCCGCAACTTACCAATAATTGCTTGTACAGTTTGATCTTCTCCGTGACGTTCTTCCCAGCCTTTAAGCGTAGTAAATATAATCCCCTGGTTGGAACTGTTACCACTAAAACCAAAGCCACCTACAGAAAAAGTCCCCACAACTTCAGGAACTTTGAGGATTTCTTGTTCCACTCTGTCCATCACCTGCTGGGTGTATTGCAGCGAAACGCCTTGAGGCCCTTGAATAATTGTCAGAAAATAACCCTGGTCTTCCTCTGGGATAAATGCTGTCGGTACTGCTAAATAAAGCCAAGCGGTGAATCCCAGAGAAGCGATAAACAACAGGGTAACAAAGGTTTTAAATCGGGTTAAAAATATTAATGAATCTCTATATTTCTTTTGCGTCCAATCCAGAAAAATATTAATCCGGTTAAACACCCAACCCAACGGGCCGCCAAACTTCTTACCTGGGCGCAGTAATATAGCGGCAAGTGAGGGAGTAAGAGTAACCGCCATAAAGGTAGAAAGCAGTACGGAAAAAGCAATTGTTAGGGCAAATTGTTTATAGAGTGCTCCCGTTGTCCCAGGGAAAAATGCCACGGGTACGAACACGGCCATCAATACTAAGGAAGTGGCAATTACAGCGCTAAAAAGTTCCCGCATTGACTCCGAAGCTGCTTGGCGGGCATTCATACCTTGGCGGACTAGACGGTCAATATTTTCGACTACGATGATAGCGTCATCAACCACTAACCCTGTTGCTAAGGTAAGACCAAATAGAGACAAACTGTTAATCGTAAAGCCGAAAGCTTTGATAAAGGCAAATGTCCCAATCAACGAAATCGGAATTGTGAGGGTGGGGATAATCGTAGTGCGCCAATCTTGCAAAAAAACAAAAATAACTATCACCACTAGCAAGACTGCTTCAAACAGAGTTTTGACTACTTCTGCCATTGACTCTTGGACAAATTGAGTCGTATCTAGTGCGATTCTATGTATCACCCCTGGGGGGAAGTTTTTAGCTAATTTTGCCATTTCTGCTTTGACGGCCTGGGCAACATTTAGAGCATTACTTCCGGGTAATTGGTAAATCCCTAAGCCCACCGCGTCATTACCTCGGAACCGCAGGAAAGAGTTATAATTTTCTGCTCCTAATTCTGCTCTACCAACATCTTTTAACTTAACTAAAGTTCCATTTGCTTCGCTTTTAATAACGATGTCTTCAAATTCTGTGGGGCTTTTTAAACGACTTTCTGCCGTCAAATCAATCTGATACATTTGCCCCTCTGGGGCGGGTTCTTGACCAATTCTCCCTACACCAACTTGCAAGTTTTGTTCATTAATTGCTCTTGTTACATCTTGCATTGTTAGATTACGAGCTGCTAATTTATTGGGGTCGATCCACAGGCGCATAGCATAGCGTCTTTCCCCAAAAATTCGCACGTCGCCCACGCCTTTTACTCTCTTTAAAGTATCGGCTAAATACAGGTCTGCGTAGTTGCTTAAAAATATGGTGTCGTATTCTTTATTTTCGGTAAATAATCCTATAGCCAACAGCAGGCTGTTAGATTGTTTTGTAACTGTAACTCCTGTGCGTTGTACGACATCTGGCAGTTGTGGTTGAGCGACTGCAACTCGATTTTGCACATCGACGGCGGCGATATCTTTGTCGCGGGAAGTATCAAAGGTGGCTGTAATCGTGCTAGTGCCACTGTTAGTGCTACTGGAAGTTAGATATTTCAGCCCTTCAATGCCGTTGATTTGCCTTTCTAGGATGTTTGTTACCGCATTTTCGACAACTTCAGCATTGGCACCGCTATAGTTGGCTGTGACGTTGATTTGGGTGGGGCTGATGTCGGGGAAGCGTTCGATCGGCAATGTGGGAATGCTGATTGCGCCTACCAAAACAATAATTAAGGCGCAGACGCTAGCAAAGACAGGTCGTTTAATAAAGAAATCTGCAAACATTATTTGGGTAATGGGTAGTTGTTAGTTGATAATTGGTAATTCCTAATTGCACTTCAGTCAAAAATTAAAATAGCCCCCTTTTTTATAGCGGAGCAATTAAGTAGTTTCAGGTAAGGTACGTAGTTGCGCTTTAGCGCTCTTAATTCACATATCAAGAGCGCTGAAGCGCAACTACATACCTTATTTTTTGCTTTCTACTGGTAATTTTTCCCCGGCTCCTTTCCCTTCTTCTTGAGCCATAATCGGAACACCGTCTGTGAGGTTAAGGATGCCTGCGGTAACAATTTCTTCGCCTGCTTGCAAACCTCCGATAACTTGATAATTATTGCCCTCAATTGCTCCCAATTTCACGGACTTTTGCCGTGCTATTAAAGGCGGCGCTCCAGGTTTTGGCTGTTGTGGCTTTTGAGCTGTGAAGACAAAAGTTTCTCCACCTAAGCGAGTGACTGCTGTTACTGGAACTAAAATTCCGGGGTTCTGTTTCCAGATGACTTTCGCTTTTACAAACTGGAGATTAAGCAGTTCGCCGCTGGGGTTGGGAAAGGTGGCTTTAGCTAAAATTGTTTGGGAATTGGCGCTGACGTTGGGGGAGATAAAACTGATTTGACCTTGGGCGAGCGCCTTACCTTGAGCGTCGAGCATTTGTACTGGCAGCCCTAAGCGTAATTGAGGCTGCCGTTCCAAAGGAATTGATAACCGCAAGTCTAGCAATTGGTTCTCAGTTAAGGTGGCGATCGCATCACCTTTTTGCAAGTAATCACCTACTTTCACTGGTATGTCGCCGATGACTCCCGCGAAGGGCGCGATGACAGCAGTTTCTTGCAGTTGTACTTCAAAGCCGCGCACTTGAGCGGCTGCCTCGGCAACTTGCGCTTCAGCTTGATCGAGCTGTTCTTGGCGAGTGCCGTTGGCTAACTGCGCTAATCTGCTCTTGGCTTGTGCGACTTCTGCTTCGGCTTTGGCTATTTCCTCTGGGCGCGAACCGTTTTGCAATTGCCGCAAAGCTTGCCGCTGCTGTTGCAAGGCTGCTGTGCGGCGCTCGATCTCGGCTTGTCTGTTCTTTTGCCGCTGCTGGAAACGTCTTTGAGCTTCTCGGAGGTTGGCTTTGGCGCTGCCTTCTTTTTGGGTGTATTGCTCAAGGGTGTTGGCGGATTCTGCGCCTTCTTTTGCCAATGCCTGATATCTGGCAAGCTGCTGGCTGGCTAACTTTGCTTCGGCTGTGCTTGCTTCTATTTGCGCTCTTGCTTGGGCGATGTCTTCTAAGAGGCTACCTGTTTGGGCATCGGCGAGGTCGGCTTCAGCTTGGCTAACGCGGGCTTGGGCAACGCCTATTTCTTCTGGCCGAGAGCCCGATCGCAGTTGGGCGAGGTTGGCTTGGGCTTGGGCGACTTGGGCTTGAGCTTGGGCGATTTCTTCGGGCCTGGCTCCTGCTTGCAATTCGGCTAAGTGGGATTGAGCGCGGATCAGGTTGGCTTGGGATTCCCTCAAGTCAGCTTGGGCGCTGTCGCTTTTCATGCGGGCGATGGCTTGCCCTTTGTTTATGAAGTCGCCGGATTTGACAAAAATCTCCGTGACTAGCCCATCGATCTCAGGCTTGATTGCAACTGAGCGCTTGGCCTCTAAGCTGCTGACAAATTCCGAGGCATCTTGGACTGAGCTGGTTTCTACGGCTGCGAGCTTGACTGGTATGGCTGGGGGCTGCGCTGCTGCTGCCGGTTGCTGTGCGCGATTATGACCCGATTGCCACGAGTACCAGCCGAAACCTGCTGCGCCTGTGGCGATCGCGATCGCGGCAATTAGAGGCCAGCGCGATCGTGGTTTACCAACAGGTTCGGGGCGATCATCGGCAACGGGGGGAAAATCCTCTGGTCGATCGCTGTCTGCATCCGTTGGGTGCAGTTCCGGTGCGGGAGATTTTTGCTCTTGGGCTTCAACTACGGATTCTGGGGATTTAGAATAACTCATTGGCAGCACCACTTAGATTTTTTTTTATTTCTGATTTACTGAGACTTGGGCAGAATATTTGATTTTGCGGCGTTACCCTCAAACATGGGGGAATAAGGACAAGCGATTTTAAACAGAATTAAATCGGGAAAGTCACTTTTTAATGGGGTTGGGGTATTTGCAGGGCTTTAGTCTGATCACACTTAGCAAAGCCAAGGAGTGATTTTTTTAGGAAAGGTTCTGGTTATCTCAAAAGTTACGATGGCATGAATGATTACACATCCTTCTTATGACTCACCTGAGTGGGTGAGTTGGAAGGATTTTTCCTGGGAGTCGGCGGATTCAGCGAAGGTTGGGGAGTCGCGCACTTGATCGATCGCGCCTCTTTCTTTGGCTAGTTGCTCGGTTAACCACTCTATCTCTGACGCCAGCACTGACTTGCAGCGATCGCGAGAGGCAAATTGATAGTCGTCGGTTAGTGGATATTCGCTCTTGAGGCTTTCGATGTAGTCTTGCCGGGTGTAACAGGCTCGCAAGCGGTGTTCCAAAAGCTTCAGCCGTTCTGCCGGTTCTAAGTCGCCAAAAAAGAAAAACTTGATTTGGAACCGGGAACCGCTGTTAACCCAGCTTTCTTGAGGGTGTTCGAGCATTTTTTGCCGCCAGAGTTCGCGCCCTTTGGCGGTAATTCCGTAGATTTTGCGCGGACAGCCCGCATCTCCGGCTTCTTCGGCTATTACCGAAATCTCCCCTCGCTCTTCCAAGCGCTTCAGCAGCGGGTAAATCGCTCCGTAGTTGACGCTGATGCAACTGCTCATAAACAGCTCCAGTTGTTGCTTTAGCCGATAGCCGTGCAGGGGTTGCCACTGTAGCAGCCCAAGGGCTGATAATTCAAGCATTTATATCAATTTGATATTATAGTCTGAATTATATCACTAGATCGGACTCAAGGGCGATCGGGTAAATAGCTAGTTTAAAAGAATATTTAGAGTTAGATTCATATTAAATAATATTTGTCAATACCCTTAAGATATACTTTTTAATATTCAGAGTTAATTTTCTTGTGGAACAGGCATCTTGCCTGTTCTTGAGAATGGTGCAATATCTCAGATTTCTGCCACATATCTCTTCTGGGTAAGAGGATCAGAACTTTTATTGGTAGGGGTTGGTTGAATTTTTCAACCCTGACACACTTTGGTATTTATTTATTGAACATTGATTGCAGCCACTGTTTTTTTTGTAGCTAATACTCCTCTTATTTTTATTAAGTATGGCTGCGAAAAAACTGTTGCTTTTGTTTCCAATCGCCCTGTTTGTAATCTACGGATCTGTGAGATTTTCCCTCTTTGTTGAGGCATAAAAAAAAGCAACGCCCCCTACGGGTAGTTAAAGCCAGATGTTTTTCCATGCCCGTAATCCTCCTCAAAGAGGATGTTTTAGGAAAAGTTTCCCCGATTATATGTTATCAATATGAATGGCATAAAGAGAGGGATTTATCTTGCCCATCAAACCCAAGATTAACGCCCTGTAATTACTTGGAATAGCCACCCAAAAAGCATGACGCTCAAGAAAATCACGCCTCCGACAATTAACACCAAACCCAACAGCAAAGCCGCCACAAATAACCAGTCGGCTTTTTTCCCAGGTTCAGGGGAACCTAAATGAGCATCCAGCAAGTCTATATTTTTGACATTAGCTTTCCAAGTAACATCCAACAAATCTCCGGCTACCGGTACTGTACCAGCAACTGTATCAAATACGATATTAGCTGCCATTTGTACTAAAGTCTCTTGAGGCACTCCCATTTGAGCGGATTTGAAGACAACATATCCTGCAAAGATTGAACTGATTAAATCGCCACCGCCCGGTATAAGTCCCAATATCGGATCGAGTCCGATGCGGTATTTTGTGCCGGGAATCGGAATTGCATTGTCTAGTAAATGGCTGACCCGGCGGAGTCGGCGCAAGGATGCTACATGAGATTGGCTGGGAGTATTTGGGGAGGAATTTTGTATAGGAGAACGTGACATTTAATGGCTCTCGATTGCGATATTACTGCTATAGCAATCCTAAATAAGTTGTAAAAATATGTAGGGTAGTGCTAAGAGTGCCTAGCCCAGCTAAGGCGGGGCAACCACGGGGGGTTTGCCCCTACAAGAATTACACAAATCATTTAGGATTGCTATAGTTTATGATATTTGTTGAAGCATATTCTAGTTTTGTCTCTATGCCTCAAGCAAGATTTTTAGTAATTTTAGTCGATCGACTTGGGTTTGTTTTTGAAAGAACAGAAACCCGGTTTCTGTTCAAAACCGGGTTTCTTGCTTCTAGCTGCGGGCTTTTAATTTAGCCTGCTATTTGTTGCCTTCTGTGAAGTCGGCGTCAATCACGTCGTCGCCGCCGCCAGTGGGGCCACCGTCTCCATAGCCACCAGGGCCGCCAGGGCCATCAGTTGGGCCGCCTGCTTGCTGGTACAGGTTGCTGCTGACAGCGTAGAATGCTTGCTGCAACTCTGTTGTTAGGGTTTTGATCCGATCGTCATCTTCACTATTGATCGCCTCGCGCAAGTCTTTGAGCAACCCTTCAATCTTAGTTTTGTCAGCAGGGGGGACTTTATCACCCAATTCTGCCAACTGCTTCTCGATTTGATAGGCTTGAGAATCAGCTTGGTTTTTGCGATCGATCCTTTCGCGACGCTCTTTGTCAGCAGCCGCATTCGATTCGGCTTCCTTCACCATGCGCTCGACTTCATTGCTGGGCAAAGTAGAAGCACCAGTAATGCTAATAGATTGCTCCTTGCCAGTACCTTTATCCTTAGCAGCTACATTCAAAATACCGTTAGCATCGATATCGAAAGTAACTTCAATTTGAGGTACGCCACGGGGGGCTGGTGGAACTCCATCTAAGCGGAAGGTTCCCAAATCCTTGTTATCATTCGCCATTTCCCGTTCGCCTTGCAAAACGTGAATTTCCACGTTTGTTTGGCCGTCTACAGCAGTCGAGAAAGTTTCCGACTTCTTGGTAGGAATAGTGGTGTTGCGAGGAATGATTTTGGTCATCACGCCACCCAAGGTTTCGACGCCGAGAGACAGCGGAGTAACGTCGAGCAACAGGATGTCTTTGACTTCGCCGGAGAGTACGCCGGCTTGAATTGCTGCACCGACTGCGACCACTTCGTCCGGGTTTACGGTTTGGTTGGGGTCTTTGCCAAGGAGTTTTTTGACCAGTTCTTGCACCGCAGGAATACGTGTAGAACCGCCAACTAAGACGACTTCATTAATTGCAGATTTGTCTAATTTGGCGTCGCGGATCGCATTTTCTACGGGGATGCGGGAGCGATCGATCAAATCCGAGCACAGTTCTTCAAACTTGCCCCGCGTCAAAGTCGTGTCCAAGTGTTTTGGCCCGTCTTGAGTCGCGGTAATAAACGGCAGGTTAATTTCTGCTTGGGTAACGCTTGACAGTTCAATCTTGGCTTTTTCGGCTGCTTCCGTCAGGCGTTGCAGTGCTTGTTTGTCTTTGCGGAGGTCAATGCCTTCGGCTCTTTGGAATTCGTTAGCAATGTAATCGACGATTTTTTTGTCGAAGTCGTCACCGCCTAGGTGAGTGTCTCCAGAAGTTGCTAGCACTTCAAATACGCCGTCGCCTACTTCGAGAATAGATACGTCGAAAGTACCGCCACCTAAGTCAAATACGAGGATGGTTTCGTTGCTCTTTTTATCTAACCCGTAAGCTAAAGCTGCTGCTGTAGGTTCGTTAATAATCCGCAGCACTTCTATACCGGCAATTTTTCCTGCGTCTTTCGTAGCTTGGCGCTGGGAGTCGTTAAAGTAAGCGGGAACAGTAATTACCGCTTGGGTAACAGTTTCGCCGAGGTATTTGCTGGCATCTTCTACCAGTTTACGGAGAACTTGTGCAGAAATTTCTTCTGGAGCAAATTGCTTGCCACGGGCGGGACAGTCTAATTTGAGGCTGTTGCCGACTTTGAGAACTTTGTAGGAAACTTCAGTGGTTTCGTGGGTTACTTCATCAACCCGACGCCCGATAAACCGTTTTACTGAGTAAAAGGTGTTTTCGGCGTTCATCACGGCTTGACGCTTGGCGATTTGTCCGACAAGTTGATCCCCATTTTTAGCATATGCTACTACAGAAGGTGTGGTGCGACCCCCCTCGGCGTTGGCTATGACGGTGGGTTTGCCGCCTTCCATAACTGCGACGCAGGAGTTTGTCGTACCTAAGTCAATTCCAACTACTTTTCCCATAGGGGTGTTCCGGCTCCAATCTCTACAAAATTTTGGTGTTTTATCTGTGCGATAGTCTGGTTATTCAGGACTGCGATTTTACCTCGCGGTTTACGGGTAGTGAGTCCTGCTTTAATACAGTCTTCGATAGGGTGCTGATCTCTATACTGCGGGCGGTAGACCTTGCGATGAAGGGGTATTTACCGAACCTGTTGGGGGACGGTTGCATCCGTGAGGCTTGCACCGCTACAGTTGTTGACTGCTTTTCTTTACTCTTCCCAATGTACGGTGTGCGATCGATTCGGGTATTGTGGCAAACCGTATACGTTGTGTTGTATTTGCCGTCTTTGTTGTATAAATTTTGTTTGGTTGGTAGGGGCGATCGGTTTTTTGGCTTCCAATCAGGTTTAATATCAATTCTGAAAAGGGACACGGCATTGCCGTGTCCCTACCCGTTTACTTCCAGGCTGTGCCTGGGAAGGAATATATTGTTGAGGCAGAGCCTCAAGTCTGCCTCCTGGGAATCTCGGAAAATTCCAGAATTTTATAGCTTTTCATTGCTATTTTTTACCTATCAGCAGAGCTGCTGGAAAGTAACTGAGAGCTTCACCAATTGCCAAGGTACCGTTACTTTCTACCGCCTGATTTGTAATTGCATCTTTCCAAACCGACGGCATTTGTTCGGACAATTTCAAATTAGTATCTTTCCAGACTTGTTTGCCGATCGGCATTTCTTCCGGTTTGACAATTCCCGTCAAAAACCGGGGAGCAATGACAATAACTGTAGTCTCTCCAAAGCTTCTGGAAAAGGCAACAACATTATCTTTAAACGTGCCAACTGCTTCCAGGGGCAGATAATCGCCTGATTGAAAAACTTGCAAGTATTTTTTTCTCGCTTCTAGCGCTCTTGCCGTTAAAAACAACTTAATTCTCGCGTCTTCTCGCGTCGCAATCAAATCTTCAACCAGTTGCAAAATATCCGTCTGAGCTTGCTCTTTAATTTCCCGCAAAACCTCGATTCTGCGCTCAAAATCAACGGGACGGCGGTTATCCGGATCGACGTGGCTTAAATCCCAGAATTCCGTCCCTTGATAAATGTCGGGAACGCCCGGAGCCGTGATTTTCAGCAGCGTTTGAGATAAAGAATTGAAAATTCCGTAATTAGCTACTTTTTTACAGAAAGGTATAAATTTGTTGAGAAATGGATTTTGTTCCGAAGGTTCGAGAACGCTATCGACAAAGGTCAGAAAACCAGCTTCGTAGTCGTTATCCGGTCTCAGCCAAGCCGTATAGACTTTGGCTTCGCGGACAGCTTTAATCACATAATCTTTCAGGCGATCGACATAATCAGTGTTTTCAATTCCCTCAAAGGGAAAACTGCCTAGCAGAGTTTGGTACAGGAAGTATTCGTCATTAGTATCGGGAACCATTCGATTCACAAAGTTGACTTTCTTAGAAGAGTTTACCTCTCTCCAAGACCTGACTTGCTGTTCCCATTCATCGGGAATTTCTGACAAAACGTTTATGCGGGCTCGCACATCTTCGCCCCGTTTGGTATCGTGGGTAGCTGTCGCATTCATTTTGTGCGGCCAAGCGGCTTGCTGCTGTTTGTTGAACTCGTGAAAATCTCCCAGCGACACGCCGAACTGACTGGGATTTCCTCCCACTTCGTTGAGGGATAAAAGCCGATAGTAGACGTATAAAAGCGTGTCTTCCACGCCTTTTGCCATTAATGGGCCTGTCAACTGCTGGAGTTTCATTACAAAGTGCCGGCGCTGCTCTTTTTGTTCAGGTGTTAGGGTTTCTTCTTCTTCCAGCAACAACACCGTTTCGATAAAATTAAGTTCCTTGAGGAGTCGCGGTACTTGTTGTTTGGCATGGGCGATCGCATATTTTACGTAAGTGCGATCGGACTCTCTCAAACCGTCTTGATTGATGTAAGTTCGGTAGACTGGAAAAATTGTCAAAACAGCCGCCAATGCTTTTTCCAAACCGGGACGAGTAAAGTCATTTCCCTGTCTCGATTGACCGGAGATATTCTTCAAAAGTTGAGCTAGATTGTCTACGTCTCCCGCCAAGTTTTTCTCAACAATCAGTCCTTTTTTATCTAAAAATAACTGTTCATAGGGAACATTCAAGCGAGTAAATCTCTGATATATTTCGCTAAATTGCTGTTCGCGATCGCACCGACAGAAAACGCCGTTTACGTAGTTCAAAAAGTCGTAGCCGCTCGTTCCCTCAATCGGCCAATATGACGGCAAATCTTCTTCGTGTTCCAGAATTTTTTCAACAGTAATGTAAGTATCTCCGACTTTCTCCCGGAGTCGTTTCAAATATTCTGTGGGGTCGTAAAGTCCATCGATGTGGTCGATTCTCAATCCGGTAAACTTTCCTTCATCAACCATGTCGAATATCAGAGCATGGTTTTTGTGAAAAACTTTAATTTCTTCAACTTTTACCGAAATAAGTTCGTTGACTGTAAAAAACCTTCGGTAGTTAATTTCTTCGGCCCCGACTTTCCAGAAAGCCAGACGGTAAAACTGCTCGGAAAGCAACTCGTCTAGCAAATTAAAGCTTTCGGAATTTCCCTTTTCTCCGCTAAAAACTTTGATATTTTCATCTATAAATTCCTGCACGATGGGATTTTGATTGTAGAGTTCCCACAGCAGTCCTTTGACAAAAGCTATCTGATCGTATCTGGTTTTACCTTTAGTTTCTGAGGGGGTATTTTTAATCAAATAAAGAATTCCTAAAAACTTGATAAAATCTGGATGGCGTCTGCCTAATTCCCTGGCTAAATAGCCCAAATTATGACTGATAAATTTAGCATAAGATTCAATTCTTACTGGCAATTGTAAGCTATAATAATTGATGGTCAGCCCTATTTCGCTGTATTTGAGTTGAATCTCGCCATTTTCCAGACACTCTCCATAAAAATTGCCCAGCAGCGGAGCCAGCACTCGACCTCTGAGATGTTCGTAAGCATGATTCCATTCAATATCGAAGTAATCGAAATAGTCGGAATCTGGCCCGTGTTCCAATACGTCTAACAACAGCAAATTTTGAGTGTCGTAAGCCATGTGGTTCGGAACAATATCTTGCAGCCATCCCATGTTCCGTTTCTTGATTTCGTATGTGAGGCCTTCAAAATTTTCTGAGGTTCCCAAATCGGGATTGAGCTGATTTGAGTCAACGACATCGTATCCGTGAGAGCTGCCTTTTCTGGCTTTAAATATTGGTGAAGCGTAAAGGTCGGTAATTCCTAAATCTTCCAGATAGCTAAGGATTTGTTTGGCGGCTTCAAAGTTAAAACCTCCATGAAATTGAATCCGATAAGTTGTTGTGGGAATTCTCATCATGTTAATTTTACTCCTGGTTTTTAGGGTTTTCTCTTTTAATATATGAGGCAGAGCCTCCTCGACTGCATTCCCCGGCAGAGGCCATTGGTGTCAACTTAAGACTGAAACCCCTGATCGATTTCGCTTTTAACTGAGTCTCGATCCCCCTAAATCCCCCTTAATAAGGGGAGTAGGGGTTGACTTTGAGAAGATTCCTGTCCCCCCCGACCTAGGGGCGGTGCGACCCCTACTCCCCGTGCCCGCCCTTGGCTAGGGGGGATCGATCCCTAATCGTCAGACTGCAGAGCGATACTATGTTTAACGTTAAGTTGTCACCAATGAGCTCGGCCTCGGAACGGCTGTATTTGAGGCTGTGCCTCCCGTTTTAATTACTCTAATTCATAGAGTGCAAAACTATGCGGTTTAATGGTCAATTTTTGCTCTGAAGTTATCTTTTCAGGCAAGCTAGAACCTGAACCAATCCATTTTTCATCAGCAGAGTCTAAAATTTTGTTCCACTTGCCTTGGGGAAGTGCAGCCGTAAAAGCTACCTCTTGCCTGTTGAAGTTTAGAATGCAGAATATCTGGCTGTCATCTGTCCAGCGACGTAGAAATAAGATTTTTTCCGCTTCAAGGCTGGACACTTCTAGACTGTTTTTGTCGAGTTTTTTAAGGGCTGGTATTGTCCGCCGCAGTTGAATCAAATGTTGGTGCCATTCCCAAAGGATTTTGTGTTTGCCTTCGGTTTGTTTTTCCCAGTTTAACTTACACTTATCGAAAGTCTCAGGACTCTGGGGGTCGTGAAACTCGCCTCGGCCTTCAAAGCTTTTAAATTCTTGTTGTTTGTCTTTGCGGATAGCTTCAATTAAATTCTCGTCCGAGTGGGAAACGAAGTAAAAAAACGGTGCTTCTTCTCCGTATTCTTCTCCCATAAAAAAGAAGGGAATGTAGGGAGAAATTAAGACTGTGCCTGCTGCAAGTTTCAATCCTTCAAAGTCAACTATTTTGGAGAGTCTGTCTCCCAAAATGCGGTTGCCGATTTGGTCGTGGGTTTGGGCAAACACCAGAAATTTATGACCAGGTTCATCCTTAACAGAATTGCCGTGTCTCCGCTTTCTGTGGGGCGCGTACTGGCCGGAGTAAACAAAGCTTTCTTTGAAGGCTTTTTCTAAGTGTTCGCACTTGCCGAAATCTTGGTAGTATCGGTCGTCTTCTCCGGTGAGCAAGGCGTGCAGTGCGTGGTGGAAATCATCGCACCATTGGGCGTCTAGTCCGAAGCCACCGAGTTCTTTGGGACGTACAGTGCGGACATCATTTAAGTCACTTTCGGCTATTAAGTAAAGTTGCCGTCCTAGTTCTTGGGAAATATCGGCTGTGGCATCGGATAGTTCTTGTAAAAAAGGTCTGGCGCCTACTTCAAATATTGCTTGAATTGCATCTAATCTCAGGGCATCGATGTGATAGTCTCGAAACCAGTAGAGGGCGTTTTCAATAAAGTAGTTACGCACGCCGTCGCTGTAGGCGTCGTCGAAGTTGAGGGGGTCTCCCCAAATCGAGCCGTATTTGGATGTAAAGTAGGGGCCGAATTGACTGAGGTAGTTGCCTTCGGGGCCGAGGTGGTTGTAAACTACATCGAGAATTACTGAAATGCCGTGTTCGTGGCAGGCGTTGACGAGTGTTTTGAAGCCTTCGGGGCCGCCGTAGGAGTTTTGAACTGCGTAGGGATATACGCCGTCATATCCCCAGTTGCGATCGCCTGGAAATTGGGCTACTGGCATTATTTCAATAGCGTTAATTCCCAATTCTTTAAGTTGTTTTAGTTGGGGAATTATTGCTTCAAATGTTCCGGCTTGGGTGAATGTGCCGACGTGCAGTTCGTAAATAATCATTTCGGCTAGCGGCACGCCTTGCCAATTTGTGTCAGTCCAAGTAAAAATATTTTCATCTATTACTTGCGACGGAGCGTGCACGCCTTGGGGTTGATATTTTGAGGCTGGGTCTGGTCGCTCAGTTTTTCCTTCGATTTGGTAAGTGTAAAGGGTTCCGGGTTCGATGTCTGTAGCTGTGGTTTGCCAATAACCTTCTGCGGATTGTTGCAGGGGTATCAGCCGTTTTTTTGGGGAAACAATTTGGACGGCGATTTGTTTGAGGGTGGGCGCCCAAACGGTAAATTCACATTGGTTATTGCCGAGGTAATTTGCTCCTATCTTCACTTTGAGCTGTTCTCCTTATAAAATAGGTTGGTAGTTCGATCGCCCGACGCGCTATCAAATGCTTGCCCTTAACGTTTAGCGCCTGTTTAGACGGTAATATTACTTAATATAACAAACAACTAACTTTAGACAGAGGCATCAAAGGCTAAAATTGTGTAAGGGGCAAAAGTAGCGGTTAGTTATGTCTAAATTAGAGCAGGACTCGGCACGGGGGCGATCGCCAAATTAACGGCCTGCAAGCGTTAATATTTCTAGTTGATATCATGTGGAAAATCTACCTAAAGGTAGGTTAAAAATCAGCGCGAGTGTGGATTTTATGGTTATGGCTTTTGGACGGGAAATCTGCTGCAATCTCGACTCGGCGGAGTATCGGGAGTGGTTGGTCACAAACGGGATCGGCGGTTACGCTAGCGGCACGATCGCAAATCTCCTCACCCGCCGCTATCACGGCTTGCTGGTAGCAGCCCTCAAACCCCCGCTGGGACGCACTTTGATGCTCGCCAAGCTGGACGAGACGGCTGTATATCACGATCGCCCCTATCCGCTTTATACAAACCGCTGGGCCGACGCCACGATCGAACCCCACGGCTACAACTACATCGAAAGCTTTCACCTCGAAGGGACGACGCCTGTTTGGAGATTTGCTCTCGCCGACGCTATCCTGGAAAAGCGGATTTGGATGCAGCAAGGTGCTAACACAACATATATTCAATACCGCTTGCACCGCGCCTCACAACCGATCGCCCTCGCTGTCAAAGCCCTAGTCAACTACCGCGACTACCACCACACGACAAGCGCCGGCGACTGGCAGATGAGCCTAGAAACCTTGGAACACGGGGTTTGCGTGACTGCATTTCCCAAGGCTGCACCCCTGTACCTGCTAACAGATGCCACACCAGAGGCCACATTTCGAGTCTCTGCGCCCTTATACAATTGGCATTACGGATTGGATCTAGCAGCAGAAAAGCGGCGCGGATTGGACTGCTGCGAGGATCACTTGCACGCGGCGACTTTTCACATGACGATCGCACCGGGAAGTTCTCTCACATTGATAGCGAGCACCGAGAAAAATACCGAACTCAACGGCGGTACAGCTTTAGAAGAGCGCCGCACTTATGACCAACAACTGCTGCAAAACTGGTCAAAAGTGAGCGAATCTCCCGACTGGATCAATCACTTAGTGCTAGCCGCCGACCAATTTATAGTCAGCCGCCCGCTAGCGGAGGAACCCGCAGGCAAAACGATCATCGCCGGATATCCCTGGTTCAGCGACTGGGGGCGCGACACGACGATCGCCCTGCCCGGCCTCACAATCTGTACCGGGCGATGGGATATTGCGCGATCGATTTTGCGGACATTTGCGCGGTATGTCGATCGGGGAATGCTGCCGAACCGCTTCCCGGATGCGGGCGGCGAACCGGAATACAACACCGCCGACGCCACGCTGTGGTACTTTGAGGCAATTCGCGCTTATATCGATGCCACGGGCGACGACGAACTTTTGACCGAACTCTGGCCGGTGTTATGTGAGATTGTTGACTGGCACTTGCAGGGTACTCGGTATAACATCCGCGTCGATCCCGATGACGGTTTAGTCTACGCGGGCGAAACCGGGGTGCAACTGACTTGGATGGATGCGAAAATCGGCGATTGGGTGGTGACGCCTCGGATTGGTAAGCCGATCGAACTCAGCGCGCTTTGGTACAATGCTATACAAGCTATGGCAAGTTTTGCTCGAAAATTGGGCAAGCCTCACAATGAATACCAGCAATTGGGCGATCGAACAGCCGCCGGATTCCCTCGCTTCTGGAATGCCTCAACCGGTTACTGTTACGACGTTCTCGACGGCCCAGACGGACACGATAGCTCCCTGCGGCCCAACCAAATATTCGCCGTATCCCTGCCCCTAGACTCGATTCCTCCTCACTCCGCCAACTCCTTGTCAGCGGGGATGCGCCAGGAAACCCGCTATACACCGTTACTGACGCCCATCCAGCAGCGCGGCGTGGTGGATGCCTGCGCTGAAGGGCTTCTGACTTCTGTCGGCCTCCGCAGCCTCTCGCCGCAGCACCCGCAGTATCGCGGCGCATACGGAGGTGACCAATTGCAGCGTGACAGCGCCTACCACCAAGGCACAGCTTGGGGCTGGCTGATTGGCCCGTTTGTCTTGGCGCACTTGCACGTATACAAAAACCCAGCACAAGCTCGCGAATTCCTCGAACCGATGGCACATCATATAATGGGCGGCGGAGTTGGCAGTCTGGGCGAAATTTTTGAGGGCGACGCCCCCCACTCGCCGCGGGGCTGCACGGCTCAAGCTTGGACTGTGGCTGAGGTGCTGCGGGCTTGGTTGGCAATTAATACTGTGGGTGTTTAAATGGGGAATGTTATCTTTGGTGGAAAAAGAGATTTATGGCATTATTATTAGCGGGCGATATTGGCGGAACTAAGACAATTTTGCGCTTAGTGGAAAGGACTGTTAACGGTGAAATGAACGCTCTTTACGAGTTTCGCTATCCGAGCGGGGAGTTTCCCGATTTAGTGCCGATGGTGCAGCAGTTTTTGACGGAAGCTACTACTAAGTTGAATGTGGCATCTGTGCCAGAAAAAGCTTGTTTTGCGATCGCAGGTCCAGTGGTTAACAACACTGCAAAACTGACTAATTTGCCTTGGATGCTGGAGGCGAAGCGTCTGGAACAGGAATTAGGAATATCACACGTTAGTTTAATTAATGATTTTGTCGCGGTTGGCTACGGCGTGTGGGCTTTGGACGATCGAGATTTGCACACTTTGCAAGTTGGAAAACCTCGCCAACACGATCCAATTGCTGTGATTGGTGCGGGTACTGGTTTGGGAAATTGTTTTGGAATTCCCGAGGCAAATGGCATCAGGGTTTTTTCCTCGGAAGGGGGACACGGTGACTTTGCTCCTCGTTCGGAGTTGGAGTTTCAATTGCTGAAATATTTGTTAGCCAAACACGACATTCCCAGAATATCGATCGAGCGTGTGGTTTCGGGACAAGGGATTGTTTCAATTTACCAGTTTTTGCGGGACAGAAAGTTTGCTCCTGAATCGCCGGAGATAGGGGAAGTTATCAAAAAATGGGAGTCAGAAATCGGTAAAAGCGAGAAGAGTGTCGATCCGGGGGCGACAATTGCACAGGCGGCACTCAAAAAGTGCGATCGGCTTTCGGAACAAACAATGCAAATGTTTGTAGAAGCTTACGGTGCGGTGGCGGGAAATATGGCTGTGTCACTTCTACCTTACGGCGGTTTGTACATAGCCGGCGGCATCGCTGCTAAGATTTTGCCACTAATTCAAGAAGGGGGTTTTATGCGAGCTTTTACCCACAAAGGCCGGATGGATTCGCTGTTAGAAATGATGCCGGTTCGATTGGTTTTGAATGACAATGTAGGGTTAATTGGAGCGGCTGTGTGTGCGGCAGGTCTTTAGGAGAATTTTAAATAGTTTGGGGCGGGCAAGATGCCCACCCCACAATAATTTTTGTGGCACAGGCATCTTGCCTGTGGAAATATTTGGGGCGGGCAAGATGCCCACCCCACAATAATTTTTGTGGCACAGGCATCTTGCCTGTGAAATGCTTGTGGCACAGGCATCTTGCCTGTGAAATGCTTGTGGCACAGGCATCTTGCCTGTGAAATGCTTGTGGCACAGGCAT
>NZ_JAUBTR010000002.1:47337-92729 GCF_036705045.1 Microcoleus sp. BR0-C5 | reverse complement strand
CTTGCCTGTGACTGAAGCGGGCAAGATGCCCACCCCACAAGAAATTCAGAAAAAGCTAAACTTCATACATTTGCCAGAAAAAAGGATATTCCTCTGGAGTCACTGAAAGACCAGCTTTGACAGGATTTTGCCTAATATATTCCCAAAAAACCTGAAATTCTCGTTCATCTCTGACAATGTGGTCATGTCGCTCATCCTGCCAGACAGTACCAATATGCTTCATCACCTTGGGAATTTGTTTAGAACTGTAGCTTTTCATACTGTGCAGAATGCTGCTGAGCGACCAGAATTTATTATCCGACTTTTCTAAAGGCTGCATGAGCATATGCACATGATCGGGCATTACAACTAAGCAAAAGATTTGATATCTTTGCCTATCAAAAAAATTGCAAGCATTGAGGACAACTTGCCTCGCAGCCGGATTTAATTCCAGCTTTTCCCAAGTATTAAAACTGATGAAATAGACCGATCCTTCTAACTCCCAATGAGGTAAATTTCTGTAAGTAACTTTTAATTGAGCATCTCTGAGTTTAAGGGGCAGACTAGAAGCCTGTCCCACAAAAAGCTGATATTGACCTGTGGGGTGGGCATCTTCCCCGCCCAAATCCTGATTGCTTGCCTCACTCAAGTTTCCGCGAATCATATGACTAAGTACAACCGCAACTTAATCTAAAATAGCCTTCATCAGGCAAGATGCCAATACCCTTACAGCTCATTTTCCTAAAGTCTTTAAATTTTTGTGGGGTGGGCATCTTGCCCGCCCCAAATATGCAGGTTAAATGGTCACAGTTTATTTCATCTTCAAAATCTTCTGTGCCGCACTTTCAGATACCGGCATCACCGATAACCGATTGCCTTTCCTCACCAGCAAAATCTCATCACCGCTAAACTTTTGTTTCAGTTCATCCAAAGATATTAATTGAGCAAATTCCTCAACAAACTCAACTTTCACAGTTTGCCAGCGAGGAGCATCAATCTGCGATTTAGGATCGTAATATTCGCTATTCATATCGAACTGAGTCGGGTCAGCAAGCCCAGTTTCCACGACGCGCACTAACCCGACAATACCCGGAAATTTAGTATTAGAATGGTAAAAAAATACTAAATCTCCCCGACTCATTTCTCGCATAAAATTGCGCGCTTGATAGTTGCGAACGCCATCCCAAATGGAAGTGCGATCGTGCTTCAAATTCGCAATACTATAAACATCGGGTTCCGACTTCATTAGCCAATAATTCATACAATCTCTTCGCTTGGGTTAGCCAAATATTCTTGAATATTATCTAAACACTGCTGCATAGCTTTTTGCATAAAAACCTGAACTAGCAACAACCCAAGCGGATAGAATACCGGAGAAGTCAGCATAAAATAAAACTCCCAATCAATCCGAGTTCCCTTTGCTGTAGCAGTGAAATTCCAATCTCCGCCACCAGACTCAATGAGTAGAGAAACCGGAAACTTAAACCCTCTAACCAGTCGGTAGGTTTGTCTTTCTGGCTTTTTGAAAGTAATGATTTCTTCATCAATCACCGAAGTGTCGGAATTTTCTATCAGCCGCACGCCGCCTTCACGCATCTCTCCACCATCTGCCATCTCAGCTTTAATAATTGCTGGAATTGGACCATATCCGCGAAAGACTTTGGGCAGATTTGACAGGGACGTAACAAAATCAAAGACTACTTCAGGCGATGCAGCAATTTCTACTACTGCGTTGGTTTTAACTAACATTTATTCCTCCCCCAATCTGATTTGATAAAGAACTGTGAGTTAAAAAAGCGTAATTTTAATTATAAAATATCCTTCCGCTTCTGCAACCACAGAGTCAACATCAAATAAACGAAAATATGCAGGCACAAAATACCCCAGTTTAAACTCAAATTCTCCCAGGTTGGATCGTAAACAGGAGTAGGCTCAAACGGCTGAGGAAGCGTACTCCCGTCCGGTAATGTAGTAGGCGCGGGAACCATCCCATTCACATTAACTAAAGAGCCGTAAGCACCCACAGACCAGCGGCTTAACATCAGCCAAGAAAACTTGCTCGCCGCACCTTCCATCTTAAACAAAACTCCCGAAAAAATAATCTGAGGCAGCAATAATAGAGGCAAAGCGCTATTAGCTTGAGAGCTATTTTTAACAATCGCGGAAACGACTAATCCAAGGCTTATGCAGCTCATTAAAGTTAGGAATGTGGTAATACTTGCCCCCACAGGCCAGGAAATAAAACTCGGTTCGGGGGATTGAAAAGCAATCAGAATAACTCCTACCATTAACAGCGTTTGCAATACTGCCAAACCAGAAAGTATGAAAAACTTTGAACCCAAATAAGCAAACAATCCTAAATTTACCAAACGTTCGCGCAAATAAATAGCAGATTCTTTAACAATTTCTTGCAGAGAAGTTGCCAGTCCTACCCAAATCGCCGCGCAGGTAAATACAAATAAAACTCTGAGCGCTAAAGGTGCTAAAGTTGCCTCCGGTGCGCCAATTAACGGGTCTTTATCTCTGACGGCCAGCCGCAGTAAACTAATGCCGATCGGCGCCGTTAAAAGAGCTAAACTCAAGTTAACTAAGTCGCGGGAAATAAGCTGAAAATATCGCTGGGCTAGCAAAACGAGTTGTTTTACAAAAGATTGAGATTTGGGTGCAGAAGGTGCAGAAGGTATTTTTGCATTAGCGTTGCCTGTGCTGAAGTGGTTGACAATATAGCGCTGATAGTATTGAGATTGTTTAAACTTTTCTGACCAGCTTAGAACGTTGGTTTCTCCTGTTTCTAATTCGTTGTAAATGTCGGCAAAATCGCTTGTTTTGACATCGAAAAAATCGAGCGCTTCCCTAGGCGGGCCGAAGTAACAAAGGCGTCCGCCGCGACCCATAAACACAATACGATCGCACATCGTGATATTTGCCGTCGCGTGAGTCACCAGAATCACCGTCCGGCCTTGATTTGCCAACTTTCGCAGCAGTTGCATCATCTTCTTATCCAAACCCGGATCGAGTCCTGAAGTCGGTTCGTCTAAAAAGAAAAGTTTCGGGTCTGCTAACAGTTCAACTCCGATGCTGACCCGCTTCCGCTGTCCGCCACTAAGCTGTTTTACCAAAGCCTTGCGACGGTGATTCATTTCAATATCTTCTAAAGTTTTTGCGACTACCTGCTTGACATCTGTATCAGGAGGTAAGCGCAATTTAGCTGCATAACTCAAGACTTCTTCTACCGTCAAATCTGCGTGTACAATATCATCTTGAGGCACGTAACCGATTTGATTGCGGTAAATATTGAAGTTTTGGCGCAGGTTGTCGCCATTGAGAAACACAGCGCCGTTAGTAGTTTTTTCGATGCCTAAAAGCGTCCGCATTAAAGTAGATTTACCCGCACCGCTACCGCCGACTAAAGCCACAAACTGCCCCGGTTCGATCGCCAAAGTGATGTTATCCAAACGCTTGGGAATCACCAGACTGTCAGCATCCAAACGAATTTGATGGCCGGAGTCTTGCATCTCCAACTCACCGCTGCGGTAAGTTAGAGTAAACGGGCCGATCCGAATTGCATCTCCTTCGGACAATTGTACAGAATTTGTCACTCGCTGACCGTTAACAAAAACCCCATTAACGCTGTGGTCTCGCAAAATATAATTACCGCGACTGTCTTGGTCAATTGTCGCGTGGCGTCTAGAAACCAGCGGCGCATCTAATTGCAGCGAAGCGTTTGGATCGCTGCCCAACAAAACCGACCGATTCTTAAGAAGAATTGACTGCTTGCTAGGGACAGCAACCTGATTCGCCAGCGGATTAAAATAAGTCAGCAAAACTTGATTTTGAGGATCGAGACCGATTTTAATTTCTGTGCCGTTTTTCAGACAATAACCGTCATTGGGAGTGATGCGAGTGCGATCGACAAATAAGCCATTAGTGCTCGGCCGCTGCCCATCACCGTCGTAAATCCAGTAATTATCCCCAATTTGGCGCAAAACAGCGTGAACGCCCGAAACTGCGCGCCAAGCATCGGGAATGACTAAATCAGCACGAGTGCGATCGCGCCCCAATACGTGCTGCTGCTGTTTTAACTCTAACTGTAAAACTTGCCCTTGACTGCTTAATACTATATACGGTCGATCGCTTAAAGCAGTCAGTTGTCCTATATTGCCTGTCATACTTCAATCGCGGTTTTTGCACTCACTTTCGCCAGCATATCAAAAGTAGGACAACAATACACTTATATTAAGAAAATCTACTTAGCAACAACCGACAAACTGCGAAGCCGATTAATTGCCGCCGCCAATTCAAACCGTCGAAACATGGCAAAATCCCCTTCAGGAAAAGGCGATAAAATATCCATTCCCTGCGCCTCAATATCTGCCATCACCAAATCAATAATTTCCGCGAAAGTGCGTTTTCCGTCCATGTATTGCTGCTTAGCATAAACCATTGCCGCAGCGATCGCCCTTAACTGTCCGCTGTCCACAATTTGCTCAACAGCACCCAAATCAATATCCTCTGTTCCGAAAGCCAATTCATCAACATCCCGGACCTTCACCCGCACATCTCGCCGTCCCCGACTCGGATCTAAACTAGCAGGAATCGGCACTCTTTGAGTAATCTCACCAAAATTTTCTCCCCCTTCAGCAGCGCGGCTAATGGAGTATTTTTTAGCAATTTTTTTAGCTTTTTCCGTCACATTATATGCTTGAAAGTTCTCCATTGAAATCACAGTATCTGCCACATCAAAATAATCGCCACTTCCCCCCATGACTAAAATAGTCGATACGCCATAATCTGCATACAATAGTCTCACTTTATCAATAAACGGCGTAATCGGTTCCTTATCCTTAGCGATGAGTTCCTGCATTCGGCGATCGCGAATCATAAAATTCGTCGCTGCCGTATCCTCATCCACCAATAAAACAGGCACTAAATCCCCTTCTGAAATAGCGACTAATTGCCTCTCTAAAACAAAAGACTGAGCTTCTTCCTTCTTCCCTCTTCCTTCTTCCTTCTTCCCTCTTCCTTCTTCCTTCTTCCTTCTCCCCACTTCCAAAGCCTCAACAATATTAGCAGCTTGCGACGTGCTACCGCTCGCATTTTCAGTATAAAATTGTGCAGTATCTCTACCTTGCGGCAAGTGGTTAATAAAAGGCGAAATATCAACTCCCGCCACACTTCTCCCATCTTCCGCCCTAATTTTCACCGCCGCCGGATTAGTCACCACAAATTCCCGACCATCTCCAGGAATGCGGTTGTAAACTCCCAACTCAATCGCCCTGAGTAAAGTTGATTTGCCGTGATAGCCGCCGCCAACAATCAAAGTAATGCCAGCGGGAATACCCATACCGGAAATCAAACCGCGATTCGGACAATTAAACTCTACTTTTAACGAAGGCGGCGACTGAAAAGCCACAGCATTATTTAACAAAGGGCGATCGTCAACACCGCTGCGGCGGGGCAAAATAGCACCGTCAGCAACAAACGCAACTAATCCATTTTTAGCTAACTGCTGCCGCAGCCAGTCAGCATCTTCTACAGTTTCAACATGACGGCGACATTCCGCAGCATTTAAATTAGCATATTTCAGAGATTTACTGACAATTTGCGGGATATCTTCGCACAGCATTTCAGCAGCTTGTCGCCCTAAAATACTGCGCCCGCCGGCCGGAAGTCCGACGGCAAATCGCAGTTCAACTCCTCCTAAATCTTCGATACCGGATGTATGTGAAGAAATGATAAATGCGGAAGTTCGCTCTAAAACTTCTTGTCCGAAGCGAGTCACTGCAATCAAACCGCTTTTCCCAGTGCCGCGTTTGCTGCTGATGCTGTGTGCTGCTCGGTCAAACTGGCGAGTTAGGTAATCTCGCAAGGCTATTTCTCGACTGGGAGAGTTAAAAATTTCGCGGGGAAGTTGAGCAATGTTTGGCGGAACTCTGACTCTAAATTTACTGGGAGAAGCAAACGGATCTCCCTGCACGTAATCAATAATTAATGTGAAGTCAGAAAAGTCGTACTTACCTTGAATGTCTTTGTAGGCTTTGTAGCCTCGATTGTCTAGTTGCCGTAAATGCCGTTCCAGGCTTTCTTTGTTAGTCATTCGTTATTACTTATTAGTTATTACTTATTAGTTATTTACCTAGTTCCTAGGCAGAGCCTAGGAACCGATTTCCAGAGGCTCTGCCTCGCTTGCTTGGCGTTGGAAAATCGGAGGCCGAGCCTCCAGATATGCGTTACCAGGCTCTGCCTGGTAACGAGTAGAATTACCGATTACCAATTACCGAATTTCCAATAGTTTAGCCACGGCATTAACAACAATTTGAGCAGAACCGGCGAAAAAAGGTCGATCGATAGTTGCTAATGTATCGCTAGATTGGTGATAGTGGGGCGATCGCAAATTTGCAGTATCCGTCACCAACACAGCACCAATTCCTTTATACCAGAAAGGCGCGTGGTCGCTGCGTAAAACATCGGGAGTCAGCAACCCTTTCAGGGGAACCGGCAGCGCCACCACAGGCGGCAAATCGGCTTTTCCAGACTCCGCAAAACTTTTCAATAGCAGCGGATGTTCCGCATCCCCAATCACAGCGATAAACTCGCCTTTGTCGGGAGAAGTTACCCCCGATGCTTCTAAAAAAGGTTGCGCTGTCAATCCTTCGGGATATTGCTGGCATCCGGGCGTGCGGCAGGCATAACCTACCATATCCAGGACGATCGCTCCTTGCAAATTTTTTAACCGCGCCTCGCTACCTGTAAATGCTAAACTGCCTAAAAGTCCGAGTTCTTCCCTGTCGAAAAATGCGACTTGCAATGTCCGAGGGGTGGGGCGAGAACCCAGCAATCTTGCTACTTCTAAAACTACTGCAACTCCCGTCGCATTGTCGTCAGCACCTGGGGAGTTTGGTACAGTATCGTAGTGTGCTGCTACTAAAATTGCACCGGCGTTTGAGTCAGTGCCTTTTCTCTCAGCGAAGACGTTGATTCCGCGATCGAACTGCTGCAACTCTGCGGAAAATCCTAATATTTGCAATTGCTGGGAAATGTAGTCTCTCGTGAAAGAGCGAGCTCGTTCTCCCTCGCGTTCTCCTGCTAAAATATCTACGTGTTTCCACAACCGAGACGGGTCAATTTGGGGCAGATAAACTGCATTTTTTTCAGCAGGAATCGGTAAGGGAGACGGGTTTTGGGAAGTGTGGATATTGCGATCGACCCAAACTTCTGGTACAGCCGACAACCGCTGCCACGAGTCAGAACCCCAGCCGACAGCCGTCACCGCAACCAGAATAAATAGCGCTATCCAAATCAATTGTTTCATCAGTAAATCTATTTGAGATTTTAGACAGAGCTTACGCACTCTTGGCTCTCATCAACCGGGTTGTTTAGCGGAAGCGAGGGCTGCAACAAAGTCTTTTTATAAAACCCGGTTGATGCGTCCAGAAGAGTTATATTTTAGATTTTAGATTGGCACCAGAGTTAAAAATAAACCTGTTTCAAAAAATGAAACTCCAACATCTTAAAATTAGCTGCGCCAGAGGCAGTTTTGTATTTTTTATCGGAAAAAGCCTGTCAAAGCCTTGGGATGTTGCCGTCGAATCTGTGTTGCTTATTGGAGCCTTCGACGGCGACATTCAAATCACTAATTTACATTTAAACTTTACAAGTCAAAACTATTGTTTTTCCCACTCAATCTCCTTATTCTCCAAAATCAACCCGCTGCTGCTGGGAACAGCGTAAGGAATAGTTTTTGCCGAAAATTTGACTATTTCAGTTGGTTGTTGAAACCACTCGGAATAACTGGGATTGAGTTGGTCGTACAGTGCTTTTAAAGCTTGGATTTCTGCCTCTAGCTGCGCTGCTGCTTGATTGATTCTGCGAGCTTGTGTTTGCAAGCGCTTTTCCCCGGTTTGAACTTTGTTTTCTAGTTCTTGCCAGTGCTCTCCGGCCACCACTTTTTCTAGTTCACCTTGCTTGTAATTGAGTAAAGCCTGTTTTTGTTGCAGTTGCTTTTCAATATTTTTAGTCTCTCGGTCAATTTCCTGGATTTGCTGCAACCACTGCTCCCCAAAAGCAGCAGTTTGCTGGTGGAACTCGGCAATGGCTTCAGGAGTATTATTTTTGGGAAAACTGACTGCTACTCGGCACTCAGAGCGCTGTACGCCAAGTTTTTCCCGCGACTCTTGCAGGGCGGTAACTTCTGCTTGCAGCGCGCGGACTTCTTTTTGGAGTTCTGGGATGGTCTGACTCATGGGTTCAATTAGTTGACCTCTGCATCGATTTTAAGCTGATTGTTTATTTTTCTAACAAATCCCCGTCGCCTCCTTGCGGGAATTATCTAATTTTAGCGCGCTCCCACCCGGTGTCTAGGCAGAATGGCGGATAATTTGTGGCACAATGGCTGATGACACATTTTAAATTAAGATTAAAATTATAATTAGTTATAAAGCTCAATTATTAGATGGGTAAAATTTAATTTACAAATCCACATAAATTAATGGTGGCTGGGTTTTCCTATGGCAGACAAAGTTCTGCTAAAGTTTTTTAAATTTATGGTTCCTCCAAAAAATATTGGGGAGTAGAAAATAGAGCAAATGAAAATAATTTTTCAATTAATGTTGGGATATTTCGCGGTTGCTATTTTTGGTGTGGAATGTGGCATAAATCCCAAACTATTACCGACAAGTCTAGGAGATGGACATGGCACTCGCCCTGTAGAAGGGATTTTGGTTGGGTCTCACAAACATAGCTATTTGCGATCGGCATCTCGCCCTCTTACTTCTGCAAGTGCCTCATTATTTTTGGATAAATTCTCCCAAAGTGAACCAGTAAAATTACCGATTTACCATTATATACAATCTCAGGAATCTCCTAGAAAAAAAGCTACTCTTAGATTAAAAACAATCGGTTATTCTCTGGTTTTTCTTTGTTTAGTAATCTCATTATTGATCCGGGGGAAGACAGTAAATAGCTTATCCAAGACGATGAGGTTAATCAAGCCCAAGTCTGAAACAGAGAATGACAAGCTACCAAAAGGAGAAAAAGTGTTGTTTCCAAAAAAAGAACAGGATATCTGGCATACTATTGCCCAAATGACCCAAGATTTGCAGCAAACTGCCGAATATGCTCTCGATATTTGCGAGGAAATGAACGTCTCGATAATTGCGACCACCCCCGGCGGTCATATCCTGTCGTTAAACCAAGCTACCTGTCAACTTTTGGGATACTCTAAAAAAGAGTTGTTAGGCAAACCAATAGCCGGACTTTTTAAGAAAAGTGAATCACCAGCCCCGGAGTTAGATTTAGGAAGTTTAACAGCCGAAGGTTCTGTCCACAACGTGGAAAAAGTCTACCTTTCCAAACATGGAAAAAAAATAATTGTACTGCTTTCTATTTCACTTATTCGCGACAGTCAAGGCAAGGTCAGCGGCAAGTTATATATAGCACAAGATATTACCGATAGAAAGCGGGTTGAAAAAAATTTGCGGCGCAGTGAAAAAAAGTTTCGCCAACTGATAGAAACTGTCAATGCTGTTGCATTTATCTATCACCGCAGACAGTTCCGCTATGTCAATTCTGAGACAGAAGTTCTAACAGGATATACTCGCGAAGAATTACTAGCATTGGATTTATACGACTTAATTCATCTAGATTTTATAGAAATAGTTAAAAACTGGGGTAAATCCAGCCACGCGCGCTCAACAGCAGGCTCTAAATATGAATTAGTAATAGTCACTAAAACAGGAGAAATGCGCTGGATTGAAGCAACTGTAGATATTATAAAATTTGAAAAAAAAGCCTCAATATTAATCACAGCGTTTGACATCAGCGATCGCAAATTAGCAGAGTTAGAACGAGAAACATCTTTTTCCTTGCTTCAAGCAACCATTGAATCTACTGCTGACGGTATTCTGGCGGTTGACAGTGGAGGCACAGTGCTCACCTTTAACCGCAAATTTGCCGAAATGTGGCAGTTGCCGGATTTGCTGGTTGATTCGAGAGATAACAACCCAATTTTGGGGTTGGGAATCAACCAGTTAAAATACCCGGAAATATTTCTAAATCGTGCTAAAGAATTGTCCGATCGCCCCGCCGCAGAAAGTTACGATATCATCGAGTTGACAGATGGCAGAATCTTCGAGCGCTACTCGTTGCCCCAGCGCACGGGAGGCAAAATTACTGGTCGAGTATTCAGCTTTCGGGATGTAACGGAACGGGTGCACTCCGAAGAAAAACTACGCAAAAGCGAAGAACGCTTTCACCTGCTGACGCGGGCGACAAATGATGCAGTATGGGATTTTGATTTGTTAAAAAATGAGTATTGGTTGAGCGAAGAATTTGAAAAAGTTTTTGGATACAAACTCAACGAAAATCAGACTATAGAATTAGAATCTTGGTGGCTAAATATTCATCCCGAAGAACGGGAAAGAGTGATGTCAAGCTTCTACGAAACAATGACCTCAGACGCTCAATGTTGGTCGGAAGAATACAGCTTTCACCGTGCAGACGGGGGATATGTTTTTGTGCTCGATCGTGGCTATATCATCCGTAATGAAAGTGGCAAAGCAGTAAGGGCGATCGGCACGATCATGGACATTACTCAGCGCAAGCAAGCTGAAGAAATTATTCGCTATCAAGCTGTTTATGACCAACTCACCGGTTTACCGAACCGGATACTTTTTAACGAGCGGCTGCTGGCCTCCTTAAAACAAGCTAAAACAACCCAAAAAATGCTAGCTGTGATGTTTTTAGACTTGGACAGGTTCAAAAAGATTAATGATACACTAGGTCACGCTGCGGGCGATCGCCTGTTAGAAGGTTTTGCCGGACGCATCAGCGACACTTTGCGATCGACTGACACGGTTGCCCGGTGGGGAGGCGACGAATTTACCATACTGCTTCCCGATATCAATTGCTTAGAAGATGCAGTTAAAACAGCTCAAAGAATACTCAACAATTTAAAGCCAGCATTTAAACTAGAAGGACAACCGTTTCATGTTAGCAGCAGCCTCGGCATTGCCCTTTATCCCGATGATGGTGAAGATGCCGAAACTTTAGTCAAAAATGCCGATGCTGCCTTGTACCGCGCTAAAGAAATGGGAAGAAATAACTATCAGTTATATACTTCAACAATTAATCCCCAAGGCAGCCATTTACTAACTATAGAACACAGGCTGCACGAGGCTTTAGAACAGGGAGAAATTGAGGTTTTCTACCAGCCTAAAGTCAACATTACTACTTGGAAAATTCAGGGCATGGAAGCCCTGCTGCGCTGGCAACATCCACAATTAGGTTTAGTTACTCCCGCTACATTTATTCCGATCGCCGAAGAGAACGGACTCATTGTACCTATTGGGGAATGGGTGCTGCAAACAGCCTGCACTCAAAATAAAGCTTGGCAGGATGCTTTGCAGCCAGATTTGCGGGTAGCAGTCAACGTTTCGGCTAGGCAGTTCCAGCAATTTAATTTATTAGAAATGGTAGCGAACTGCTTGGAAAAAACTGGTTTAGCACCCAAGTATTTAGAGTTAGAAATTACCGAGACTACAGCCATGCAAGATGTGGATTATACCACAAAAGTTCTCAGGGAGTTGCAGAATATGGGAGTGCAAATTGCACTGGACGATTTCGGCACGGGTTATTGTTCTCTAAATTATCTCAAAAAGTTTCCCTTGAATATCTTAAAAATAGACAGGTCGTTTGTCAGCGGATTGACGACTGATCCCTGCGAACGGGCGATCGCCAAGGCTGTAGCGACCTTGGGGCGAGATTTGAACTTGAGCGTGGTAGCCGAAGGAGTAGAAACTAAAGAGCAGTTGGAGTGTTTGCGCGAACTCCACTGTCAAGAAATTCAGGGTTACTATTTCAGCCCGGCCCTCTCGGCTGGTGAGGCTACCAAACTTTTGGTAAGTTCTATGTTGAGGGAAGTGAAAATTGCTTAATTAGTCATTAGTTATTAGTTATTAGTTATTAGTTATTAGTCATTCCTGAGCGGTCATCAGTCAATTTTAGGGGCCGTTGTGTGGGGTTCAAGATTTATCTATTGGTGACAATAGTGAATCGGCGCGCGTCACATACTAATAGGTCTCAGGTGCTTCCTGTACACCCGAAAGTTATATAGCAATCCGATCTGAGTCTCACAACACAACGCCCTCTTGTCTTCCTAGACTTCTTGTATAGCAAGACTTTCAGATTTTACAGATCTAGAAAATCACTTAGGATTGCTATATATAGCGGTTCTCAAAAAAGTGAGGAGAGCCTCATGCCCTATGCCCTATGCCCTATGCCCTATGCCCTATGCCCAGTCGTACCTCATCTTTCTGAGGATTGCTATAGTTCTTGACCGCGAATCTTAGTCTCCCGACTTATTTTCCTGCGCTGCACCCCCAACATCATCACTGCTAGAGCGCTTCGGCGGGCCTAAGTTGTCGGGCAATTCGTTAAGATTCTTGCCCAAAGCGTGACACAGCGCTTTAACTTGAGGGATTGTCAGCTCCGAGGCATCAAGTCCTCGCTCCCGCCACCGCAGTTAAAAACTTAGGATCGCGAATTAAATAATTTACACTCTTGAAAGTGGGGAGTAGGGGTTGGGCGTCCCGCCCGTCCAGAAAGGGCGGGCGGGACGCCCATCCCACAAGAACCATCACGCATTGTAAGTTATTTAATTCTCATTCCTTAGCTGGATTAGGGACACGGCACTGCTGTGTCATTGCAGATAGTCGATACAGATCGTCGCTCGCGATCGCCCGCGCTGGTTAAAACTTAAAATAGTGTGCAGAATAACGGACTTGTACCTAAAGACAGAGGAAAATATCGCTACCCCAACATAAAGGCTTTGTCTATGCAGCCAATTCGCACATTTAACGTTTCCCCGTCGCTACCGACAATTCTCGAACCCCTACGCAAGCTTGCCTACAACTTGCACTGGGACTGGAACGTCGATACCAAAGACCTCTTCCGCCGCCTCGATCGAGACCTGTGGGACTCCAGCAACCAAAACCCGGTGCTGATGCTCGGAACCATATCTCAAGAGCGACTGCAAGAAATGGCAGAAGACGAAGGCTTCATTGCCCAAATGAACCGAGCAGCCCAGCAGTTAGACGATTATCTCAAAAATCGCGCCTGGTACCGCAAACAGCGCGGCACCGAGCAGCAAGAATGCTACGCTTACTTTTCGATGGAATTCGGCTTAGTTAAAGCCCTACCGATCTATTCCGGCGGTTTGGGCGTGCTCGCAGGCGACCACCTCAAATCAGCTAGCGATTTGGGCTTGCCCTTAGTCGGTGTCGGCCTGCTTTACCAAGAAGGCTATTTTTCGCAGTATCTCAACGCCGACGGCTGGCAGCAAGAACGCTATCCGCTCAATGATTTCTACAATATGCCGCTGCACCCAGAACGCAATCCCGACGGTTCGGAATTGCGGATTGAGGTAGACTATCCCGGCCGCAAGGTGTATGCCCGGATTTGGCGAGTACAAGTGGGAACGGTTCCTTTGTACCTAATGGATACAAATATTGAACCTAACAGCCGCTACGACCAAGATATTACCGACCAACTGTATGGCGGTGATAAAACTCTGCGGATGCACCAAGAAATCATGCTGGGCATCGGCGGCGTGAAAATGCTCAAGGCATTGGGGCTGACAGTTACGGCTTATCACATGAATGAAGGCCACGCGGCTTTCATGGCTTTGGAACGCATTCGGATGCTGATGGAGGAATATCACCTGAGTTTCGTGGAAGCGGAACAGGTGGTGGTTTCGAGCAGTATGTTTACGACTCACACGCCGGTGCCTGCTGGGTTTGACTTGTTCGAGCCAGATATGGTGATGCACTATCTGAGTCACTATCCCAAGATATTTGGCTTGTCGCAAGATGAGTTTTTAGGATTGGGCCGCGAGAATACTGGCGATTTGTCCGCACCTCTGAATATGGCAATTTTGGCAATTAAAATGTCGAGTTTTGTCAACGGGGTGGCGGCTTTGCACGGCGTGGTGTCGCGCCCGATGTTTCAGGGTTTGTGGCCGGGTTTGCCGCAGGAAGAAGTACCGATTACTTCGATTACCAACGGGGTGCACGCTCGCAGTTGTGTGGCGAAGTCTACTCAGGAGTTATACGATCGATACCTTGGCCCGGACTGGGAAATGACAGGTAAGGACGATCGGCTCTGGGACAGGCTGTCGTCGATTCCTGATGAGGAATTGTGGCGCAATCACGAACGCTGTCGATCGGAGTTGGTGGTGTTCGCGCGGGAGTGGCTGCAAAAGACTTTGCGCGAGCGCGGTGCGGCCCAAACGGAAATCGAACACGCGCGGGAGGCTCTCAATCCGAAGGTGCTGACGATCGGGTTTGCCCGCCGCTTTGCTACTTACAAGCGGGCGACGCTATTTTTGCGCGATGTCGATCGAATTATGCGGATCATGCGGGATCAAAATCGCCCGGTGCAGTTTGTGATTGCTGGGAAGGCTCACCCCATGGATATTCCCGGTAAGGAATTGATTCGGGATATCGTTCACTTCATCCGCGAACACGAGACGATGAGCTCGATGGTGTTTTTACCGAACTACGACATTAACGTGGCTCGGATGATGGTGTCTGGCTGCGATGTGTGGCTGAATACGCCGCGCCGCCCGCGTGAGGCTTCGGGTACTTCCGGGATGAAAGCTTCGATGAATGGTTTGCCGAATCTGAGCATTCTTGACGGATGGTGGGATGAGGCTGATTATGTTCGTACCGGTTGGCCGATCGGACATGGGGAATTTTACGAAGATACTAAGTATCAGGATGAGGTCGAGGCTAATGCTTTGTACGACTTGATGGAAAAAGAAGTTGTACCCCTATTTTACAACCGGGATGATGATGGAATTCCCCGCGGTTGGACGGCGAAAATGAAGGATTCTATTCGCTTGAATTGTCCTTTGTTCAATACAGCTCGGATGGTGAAGGATTACGCGCGGCGGGCATATTTCCCGGTGAGCGATCGCTACCACACCATGACTTCGGATAATTGCGCTCCCGCCAAGGAGTTGTCTCACTGGAAGAAGCATGTTCTCGCGAAGTGGCAGGATATTAAGATTGAGGCTGTTGATATTTCCCAGGATAAGGAAGTTAAGGTCAATCAGTCGATATCTGTTAAATCTCGGATTAATCTGATGGGATTGACTCCTGCAGACGTGCAAGTCGAACTTTATCAAGGTTCGGTTGATGCTAACGGCGATATCATTGGTGGCGTGCCGGTGGTGATGGAGTATTTGGGAGAAGATTCTCACAATGCTAGCCTTTATACGGCTGACATTACTTATACTTCTAGCGGTTTGCAAGGCTTGTCGTTGCGCGTTTTGCCGAAGCACGATAATCTCAGCAGTCCTTATGAAGCTGGCGTGATTCTCTGGGCACATTAAAGGAAGCAAGAAGGAAGAAGGAAAAGGGAAGAAGGGCACGACACGGATACACGGATGAATTTAACTGTGTTTCCCAATTCTCCCCCTCTCCCCCTCTCCCCCTCTCCCTCTCGCTGTCTCCCCCTCTCTCTCGCACTCTTTATGGAAGTTGGGGTTCGAGGATTGATAAATATCTACAATAGACTGGCAGAGTTTCATCAATTCTAGTTGACATTCTGCCAGTTTTCTGTTTTTGTGGCGTTGCTGAATACAGGTATCAATTCCCGATTTCGGAGTTTTTATAAGCCAAGTCGGGTGAGTTTTGTAAATTCCGATAAAAGTTGATTCATACCGTGACTCAGCAAAGCCCAGAATCTATATCCATCAATATGAAAGCCGCCAAACACAAAAGTGATGCCACAATAGCCAAACTTTTTCATACTACTATAGCAATCCTCGCATCATTTGTGAATTTCTTACTCCCTCCCCTTGATAAGGGGAGGGTTGGGGTGGGGTAAAAAGTTTACGACTCCTGCAAGGATTGCTATATTGCATAAAATTGAAGGAAGCCTTGAGACACCTCTAGTTTAACTTATTTTCCCACACCCGCTGGCTGCTGACGGTTTCGCACTTCCAGAAAAATCAACAAAGCATTAACATCAGCCGGATTCACCCCGCCAATTCTCGCCGCTTGGCCAATCGTCAGCGGTTTCACCTTAGCCAACTTTTCCCGCGATTCTTTGGAGAGAGTTGTAATTGCCATGTAATCCAAATCTGCAGGCAATTGTCGGCGTTCATGTCTGACAATTTCATCAATTTGATTTTGCTGTTTTTGCAGATAGCCCGAATATTTGATATCAATTTCTGCACCATCTTTCTCAGCCAACTTCAGACTAGAATTGCCTAAATTGTACCGTTCCAAATCGACATAATGAAAACCCGGACGACGCAACAAATCAGCCAGAGTAATTGAACCTTTAATCGCTTGTTGAGTATCAGCCAAAATTGCCTTGCCAATCTCCTCGTGTTCTTTCACCCGCGTCGAGTACAAGCGTTCCTTCTCTGCCACAATATTAGCTTTTTTCCGCTCAAATAACTCCCAGCGGCGATCGTCAATCAAACCAATTTCCCGTCCCAGCGGCGTCAAGCGTTGATCCGCATTGTCCGATCGCAATAATAGCCGATATTCCGATCGCGAAGTCAACATCCGGTAAGGTTCCCGCAAATCCTTCGTACACAAATCATCTATCAGAGTGCCGATATAACTTTGCTCGCGAGGAAACACAATCATCTCCTGATTTTTCGCAAACCTGGCTGCATTAATACCCGCCACGAGCCCCTGTGCAGCAGCCTCCTCATATCCAGTTGTACCGTTCACCTGACCCGCGCAAAACAGCCCTTCAATCTTCTTAGTCATCAGCGTGGGAAAGCACTGAGTAGCCGGCAAATAATCATACTCCACCGCATAAGCAGGGCGCATCATCTCGCACTTTTCCAAACCCGGAAGAGTCCGCAGCATTTGCAATTGCAAATTTTCCGGTAAACCAGTAGAAAAACCTTGGATATAAAGTTCAGGAATATCTCTACCTTCCGGTTCAATAAAAATCTGGTGACTTTCCTTATCCGCAAACCGCACAATCTTATCTTCAATACTCGGACAATAGCGCGGCCCCTTCGCATCTACCCAGCCGCCGTAGACTGGAGAAAGGTGCAAATTGTCTCTAATTAACTGGTGAGTTTCAGGCGTAGTTCGAGTCAAATAACAAGGCATTTGTTCCCGTTCGATCCAAACTTCGGGATCGAAACTAAACCAGCGAACCTCTGCATCTCCCGGCTGCGGTTCCAGGTTGGTGTAATCGAGAGTACGTTTGTCAACTCTTGCCGGAGTTCCTGTTTTTAACCTGCCCGTTTCAAATCCCAAACGATTGAGAGTTTCCGTCAAGCCAACGGCGGCAAACTCTCCCGCACGTCCGGCGGGCATGGACTTATTGCCCACCCAAATCGTGCCGCCCAAAAACGTACCTGTAGTTATAATTACTGCTTTGCATTCAAAAGCGACGCCGAAGTATGTTTCAACTCCGATAACTTCTTCATTTTTGCCCAAAACTAAGTCTGTTACCATCGCTTCGCGGATGGTCAAATTGGGTTGATTTTCGACAATATTATTCATTACAGCGGCGTATTCCCGCTTGTCAGTTTGTGCTCGCAGCGCCCACACAGCGGGGCCTCGTGAAGAGTTGAGGATGCGCTTTTGTAAGTAGGTGCGATCGGCCATTTTGCCAATTTCCCCGCCTAACGCATCAACTTCGTTAGTGAGTTGGGTTTTAGCCGGGCCACCGACAGCCGGATTGCAAGGTTGCCACGCAATTTTGTCGAGGTTGAGGGTGAGGAGAAGGGTGCGACAGCCGAGGCGAGAAGTAGCGAGGGCGGCTTCGCAGCCGGAGTGTCCCCCACCTACTACGATGATGTCGAAACTGTCTTGGAATTCTACTGGAGTTTTTGCGGTCATTCGATTTTAGATTTTAGATTTTAGATTTTAGATTGAATAATAGACATCTGGCAAAATTAGGTTTTAGTCCAGGTAGGGCAAGGCTGACAAAATCTTTTTAGAAGATGTCTAATTGACTTCAGAGTTTAATGCGGATGCGTACTTATCGGATACGATGTTTTTGATCATCGGTCTCTAGATGCGAACAGGTTCGAGCGCTCTCACTTTAACAACAGGTGTTCCTCAATTAAAACTCTTCCTCTCCATTAGTGTAGCTGCTTTCTTCAAACATCGATGTTAATCCAGTAATTTTTACGGGGGGTCGATCTTTGAATTCTACGACAAATGACAACTCCCCACCCATTGCCGCGATATAACTTTGCAAAGTAGATACCAACAAATCCGCACGGCGTTCGAGTCGCGAGACATTTTCTTGACGCATATTTAATAATTCTGCCATGCGAATCTGAGTAAATTTCCTTGCTTTTCGTAAGTCTTGCAAGGTCATTTCTTCAGCCATTAATTCAACCGATCGCTTTTCGACTATTGCTCGTTCTTCGGGAGGCAAATTCTCCATAATAGTCTTCAGGCTAATTGTCATCTGTTTCTGGCTCCATTAACTTATTCAAATGCTCGGTAAATCTACTATCTGCTATCTTAATTAGTTGCTTGTAAAATCGCTTCTCACTACTACCAGATTTGTCCCCACCTACCAACAGAATCGCTTCTCGGCGGGGGTCAAATGCAAAAGCGACTCGCCAAACTCCACCAGCCACCTGAAACCTAAGTTCCTTCATATTAGTGTAGGTAGAACCATTGAGAGTATCGACGTGAGGACGCTTGAGGTTTGGGCCAAATTCTTGTAACAGTGTGAGTTTTGCTAAAAGCTCTAATCTGACATCAGTGGGGAATTCGGTAAACTCAGAGTAAAAATCAAAGTGAAACTCAATGTTCCATGTCATTTGGATCAATTATGCCTTAGATAGCATATTATAGCCAATAGTCGATCGAATAACAATATTTATATGCACCCTTCGCGTCTTCGCGGTTCAATAATTCCGTACAATTGCAGTTTTGCGTTATGTTAGACAAAAAAATCTCAACAAGCGTACACAAGTGAAATACTTCTTCTTATCCGACGGCTGGAAAGTTGGGCGCGTTTGGGGCGTCGGCGGCGAGTGGAGTCACGCCGCCTGGAGGCGGGCGCCGGACATCCAACAGCTCAACCTCTGTCTTTCCGATCGCAACGAAAAAATGTGGCTCTACCGCGTAGAAGACGCCGTACTCATGGTAGAAGTCCAACCAGGAGTCCGTCCCGATCCCGCCGATCCCGCCAAAAATATCGGCAACGTCACCCTCACCAGACTGATCGATGCCGAGCAAGTCCTCGAACGCCTCGGGACGATCGCCGCCCGGTGCGAAATGGGCAACCCGCAACTAATGTAATGCTCAACATATTGCAATCGGTTCTAACACTCGATACACTTCTTTAAATAACTTTCATTTTTATGCCTCCACCTTTGAAGGTAGATGGCAGTCGGCAAAAGGCAGAGTTTAAACCCTGCAGGTAACTGCTGGGGATTCAGAATCTGATTTTTCCGTAAAAATAGACATCATCACTTACACCTTGGAGAACCGCAGTCAATGGGACTACCCTGGTATCGCGTACACACAGTCGTCTTAAATGACCCAGGCCGATTGATTTCTGTACACTTAATGCACACTGCCCTCGTGGCAGGTTGGGCCGGCTCAATGGCCCTTTATGAACTAGCAGTTTTTGATCCCACAGACCCAGTTCTGAACCCAATGTGGCGTCAAGGGATGTTCGTGTTGCCCTTCATGACTCGCTTGGGAGTTACGGGTTCTTGGGGCGGTTGGAGCATCACCGGCGAAGGTAACGTCGATCCGGGCTTCTGGTCCTTTGAAGGCGTCGCCGTCGCTCACATCGTCCTCTCAGGCTTGCTGTTCTTAGCAGCAGTTTGGCACTGGGTATTTTGGGACTTAGAACTTTTCAGAGACCCTCGGACCGGTGAACCAGCCCTTGACTTGCCAAAAATGTTTGGCATTCACCTGTTCCTCTCCGGCTTGCTTTGCTTCGGCTTCGGCGCATTTCACCTTTCGGGACTTTTTGGCCCCGGAATGTGGGTGTCCGACCCCTACGGCCTGACCGGTCACGTCCAGCCAGTGGCGCCTTCTTGGGGCCCTGAAGGCTTCGATCCGTTCAATCCGGGCGGCATCGTGGCTCACCACATTGCAGCGGGCGTAGTCGGCGTAATTGCCGGTTTGTTCCACTTGACAGTGCGGCCGCCGGAACGTCTTTACAAAGCCCTGCGGATGGGGAATATCGAAACTGTACTTTCTAGCAGTATCGCTGCTGTGTTCTTTGCAGCCTTTGTGGTTGCGGGTACGATGTGGTACGGTTCTGCTGCAACTCCGATCGAACTTTTTGGCCCGACTCGCTATCAGTGGGACGGCGGCTATTTCCAACAAGAAATCGATCGCAGAGCTCAAGCTAGCTTAGCCGGTGGCCAAAGCTTCCAAGAAGCTTACGAACAAATTCCTGAAAAATTGGCTTTCTACGACTACGTGGGCAACTCTCCTGCTAAAGGCGGTTTGTTCCGGGCCGGCGCGATGGTCAATGGCGACGGTATTGCGAAAAGCTGGCTGGGCCATCCAGTATTTACTGACAACGAAGGTCGGGTATTGTCGGTTCGCCGCCTCCCCAACTTCTTTGAAACTTTCCCAGTAATTTTGACGGACAAAGATGGGGTCGTTCGTGCTGACATCCCCTTCCGCCGTGCTGAATCCAAATACAGCTTTGAACAAAGCGGAGTTACCGTCAGTTTCTACGGCGGCGAACTTAACGGTCAAACCTTTAATAATCCTCTAGATGTTAAGAAGTTTGCTCGCGCTGCTCAAAAGGGTGAAGTGTTTGAATTTGATCGTGAAACCTTGAACTCTGACGGGGTGTTCCGCACTTCGACTCGCGGTTGGTTCACTTTCGGACACGTTTGCTTTGCTTTGCTATTCTTCTTCGGCCATATCTGGCACGGTTCTCGGACTATTTTCCGCGACGTGTTTGCTGGAGTTGAGGCTGACTTGGAAGAACAAGTCGAGTGGGGCCTGTTCCAAAAACTGGGCGACGTGACCACCAGAAGACAAGAACCTCTCTAAATTTCGCCAGCCTCTGGCTAGCCGGGAAACATCCCCGGTGTAAAAAAACCCGGTTTCTTCAAGAAACCGGGTTTTTTTAGTTAATAATAAAACCAGCAATTAACTACCAGCCGGGAAGTCCCGAACGTATATTTAGAGGGGATTAATCTGAGCGCTCGGCCCCGTACCCCGTTGGGAATTACTCCTTGGGATGAAAGGTTTGTTGGGTTTTGGTACCGAAACCGACAATTATTCTTTTAAACCCCAAGATGATCGGGAAATACTCTGATACTATATTAGCAAGTGGGGGTGGAACTACCTCACTATAAAAAGCCTTTGAAAAAAAGGAAAAAGAAGCCTGCGGTCTAAATGTACTCAGTTGACCGTCAGGTTTGTTCACGATAAAATAATACGGCAAGGGAAGATAGGGAAAATTTAACATGGAAAGTGTTGCTTACATTTTGATTCTGGCTTTAGCCATAGGCGTACTATTTTTTGCGATCGCCTTTCGGGAACCTCCCCGGATTGGCAAATAATTAGCTATACGCCTGCGGTAAGTCCAAAATATCCTGAACCGGACTGCGGTTAGCCCGCATCATAGTGATCTAATTTGGTGCGGGACTCTTTCACCGCTGTGTGCTAAGTGATTTTTCTAGTCCAGCCATTCATCAGACCCCTTGGGGTTAGATGAATGGCAATTTGCTGGCAATGCCTGTTAAACTCAGCAATCATGCGCTGTTCCTCCTGCCAACACACAAATAGCCGCGTTCTAGAATCGCGTTCAGCCGAATCAGGTCAAAGCATTCGTCGGCGGCGTGAGTGTTTGAGCTGCCAGCACCGCTTCACAACTTACGAACGCATAGAATTTGTGCCGATTACGGTGATCAAGCGGGACGGCAAGCGCGAATCTTTTGACAGGTCAAAATTAGTCAGGGGATTGATTCGGGCCTGCGAAAAAACAGGTTTGTCTTCCGGGCATCTCGAAACTCTCGCGGAAGAAATCGAGGCCCAACTCCAAGGTCGATCGCTCCGAGAAATCGCCAGTTCAGAAATAGGGGAACTGGTGCTGTTGCACCTGCGGCCGCTCAGCGAAGTCGCTTATGTCCGTTTTGCCTCCGTATATCGGCAATTTCGAGGCATCCGAGATTTTGTAGATACCCTAAATCACCTTCAGAATCCCCTCAACGAAGCTGAAGATACAGAAACTGGGACAAATTTTGACGCAGATTTGCCAGAGCCCGAAGCAGTCGATCGAGAAAGCCCAGCATCCTGCGCTAGTCCCAGCTAAGCTCGGTTAAATTAATTTATAGAAATTTTCTGGGAGATTGAAAACCGTGTCGCGAGGAAGGCCCGGAGGAATAGCGACTCAAGGGACTCTCATTCGAGCGAGTGTTCTTTTTTCTCAGTAAGAGTGCTGGGTGTGATATGATCGTCATCGGTCTAAAATAGAGTATAACTAGACAACGTAAAAACTTAACTGGATTAGTTGAGTGCGTAGTCACACCTAACGGTGTTGCAGTTTAGGAAAGCTCGCATTTGAACAAAACCTAACTAAAGCTCGGCGACTAATTAAATACGGTAGGGCATACCGAAATTTACGCTTCTGGAGAAACCGACCTCTACTTAGACTGGAGTAATCCTGTCGCCAGCAAGTCGGCTCGTTGAATGAAGAATCTCAGTTTATTTATACCTGAGAGTGTCAAAATAGTCTACTTGACTCGGAATGTTAAGATTAAACGTTTTAACACAGAGTATGGAGTAACAGTAAAGGCAAGCGCTGGTGTGCAGTTGCACCCGGCAAAAGTTAGCAAAAACTGACTTTAGTAAAAGATTTTGAAAAAAGTTAATCGCTTTTTCACCAAAATCTCGAATATCTGCCGGCACAAACGAAAAACATGAAGGAGAGAAATCCTAGGAAACTATTCGCATGGTCAATCTCAAAACCACAGTCAAAGACATCGGCTTTACTCACGAAGATTTTGCAGCCCTACTTGATAAATATGACTATCACTTTAGCCCGGGCGATGTAGTAGCGGGTACAGTTTTTAGTATAGAACCCAGGGGCGCTCTGATTGATATCGGTGCTAAAACAGCAGCGTACATTCCCATTCAGGAAATGTCCATCAATCGAGTGGAAAGCCCTGAAGAGGTATTGCAATCAAACGAAACCAGAGAATTTTTCATTCTAACCGATGAAAATGAAGACGGACAATTAACCCTGTCCATCCGGCGCATTGAGTATATGCGGGCGTGGGAAAGAGTGCGACAACTGCAAGCAGAAGATGCCACAGTACGATCGCAAGTATTTGCTACCAACCGCGGCGGCGCACTCGTGAGAATAGAAGGCTTGCGAGGCTTTATTCCTGGTTCTCATATAAGTACCCGCAAACCGAAGGAAGAATTAGTCGCCGAAGAATTACCATTAAAATTCTTAGAGGTAGACGAAGACCGCAACCGCCTAGTGTTGAGTCATCGTCGCGCCTTAGTTGAGCGCAAGATGAACCGCCTCGAAGTCGGGGAAGTCGTCATCGGTACAGTACGCGGTATCAAGCCTTACGGTGCCTTTATCGACATCGGCGGCGTCAGCGGCTTGCTGCACATCTCGGAAATTTCACACGATCACATCGATACGCCTCATAGCGTCTTCAATGTCAACGACGAAGTGAAAGTGATGATCATTGACTTGGATGCTGAGAGGGGCCGGATTTCTCTCTCCACCAAGCAGTTGGAACCGGAACCGGGCGCGATGGTTAAAAATCGCGAATTGGTGTACGAAAAAGCTGAGGAAATGGCAGCTAAGTTCCGCGAGAAAATGCTCGCTCAAAAGCAAGCTAAAGCGGGCATAGACGTTCCTGTAGACTCGATCGATGCTGATGATGACATCTCCGACGAAATACTCGAAGACGTGCCCTCAGCAATGGAAGAGGATCTGCCGGAAGTAGCACTCGAAGCAGCACCCGAAGCAGCACCCGAAGCAGCACCCGAAGCAGCAGCACCCGAAGCAGCACCCGAAGCAGTATTAGATGTAGAGGAAGAAATCCCTCCTGCGACGGAAGAATAACATTGCAGTTAGTGTAATAAAAAGAGGGAAAATTCCCTCTTTTTTTTTGAGTTAGTCATTAGTTATTAGTCTTTAGTCGCTGCTGGGTGGTTGACAATTCCCCCTTCTTAATTACCGAGATTTAAGATATTTCTGTAGACCGATGCAGCGATCGCACTTTGAATTAAAAGAAGTGACAGCGCGATCAATCTGCCTAAATAGGCATGGCCTTCATCGTGCTAATTTGTTAAGATTTATAAAGACCAGAGATATCCGCACAGGTGCAAACTCATCAGAATTCTCACGGTAGAACTAACCAGACGAGCAAAGTATACAACAAAATTCTTATAACTTTCTTGCCCTGACGCTCAAAGGCAAGCAGATAATGAACATCGAACTATTAAAAGAAAAATTAGAACAGCTAAAAAAACGTCCCAATTGTAGCAAAGGAACGATCGACCAAATCGAAAAATGGTTAATCGGTTCCCACATTTTGCAGAGATTGAGAATAAACCCTTACTACATAGCAGGCGAGACTGTCAAGAATATTAAAAGAATTACTTCGGAATTTCTGCACGGAGTGAAAGCCGGTGCCTTCGACTTGCACTGGGATATTCACTGCCCCCACTGCAACATGATTACAGACGAATTTAAGGATTTGGCAGACACATCAGAAGTGTCTTTTTGCCCGATGTGCGAGCGCGAGTTTAAAATTGATTTGCTCGATCGTGTCGAAGTTACTTTTTCCCTGAACAAAGAAATCGAAGACCCGCAACTGCGACCCATCTGCGCTCCCCCTCCCGTACTCCAGAACAAACTGCAACTGGTAACACCTTTATACTGCACCGAATCCGAGACTGTCACCTTAGAAAAAGGTCGATACCGCTACTGCTGTCCCCTGACTTTAGCTAAAGGGATTTTAAAGGTTGAAGGCGCAGAAACAGAAGACATACAAGAAATTAAACTCAAGCAGTTAGCCGATTCAGATTTTGACAAAACAGACCTAGCCGTGCGTCCGGGAAAAGTCAAGATAGAATTAACTAATACCGAGCACAATTTGTCCGGGCTGATTTTGCATTCCGATGAATTGCCCGATGAATTGACATTAGAACAACTGCCCCTACGGCTATCAGGAATGCAACTGCTTCATCACCCCGATTATAAGCGTTTGTTCGGCGATCAAGTAATATCGGAAAGAGAGCGAGTCAAGATTCGGGCGATTACTATTATGTTTACTGATATTACCGGTTCTACCAGAATGTACGAAACGCTGGGAGATACGAAAGCTTACAATATTGTGCGCGATCATTTTGAAATTTTCTTTGAGTCGATCGAGAAATTTGGCGGAAAAGTAATTAAAACCATCGGCGATGCCGTCATGGCTTCCTTTATCAGCAACGAACAAGCAATTATGGCGGCCGTCGGTGCTGTAGCCCGTTTAAGAAAATACAATTCAACTCGCCCGCAACCAGAGTGGATTCAAGTCAGAATTGGCATTCACCGAGGTACGGCTTTGCTCGTAAATCTCAATAATTCGATAGACTATTTTGGTTCCACAGTCAACAAAGCTGCCCGGATTCAAAATCTTTCTAAAAGTGACGAAGTTTCGTTTTCCGAAGAAGTTTACAGCGACGAAGCATTTTTAGTAGCATTAAAAGCTGCTGGAGTGTCCGAAATTCACAAACGAGTTGAAGATTTAAAGGGCATACAAGGCGCACAAGTCACTTATACTGCTAGAATTAATACGGAATCAGTAATCGCACTTTCTGCTACACAGGTCGCTGCAAAAAGCTAAGTAGGCAAGCAGATATACTACTTAGTTATTGCCGTTATTGCCAGCCTCTCGTTGCGATCGTCCCAACAGCAGATAGAGTTTTGAGATCGCCCTCAGAAGATAATGACTCCAACAGTGGACTTACTCATTAAAAGAGTTACATAATACCTATAACTTAAGGTATACTTAAGTAAAGTACGGGTTCCTCAGCGGCACCTTGCGAGAAATGTAGGTTGCTAAATAGCTGAAGTCCTCGACTTCATAACATGACTTCTCATCAGACCTCTCCAGAAATTACACCCGAAGCCATCGTACCAGCCGCCCTCGACAGCGAACAATTAGTCAAAACCGATGCCCCCTTTCCCATTGTTGGGATTGCCGCCTCAGCAGGAGGGCTAGAAGCATTTACGGGGTTGCTCAGCCATTTGCCAGTAGATACGGGTATGGCGTTTGTGCTGATTCAGCATTTAGCCCCCGATCACAAAAGTTTGCTGACCGAGATTCTCGCCAGACAGACGAAAATGCCTGTTAGTGAGGTAGAAGACGGGATGGTTGTAGAGCCGAATCAAGTCTACATCATTCCCCCCAACACCAAAATGGTGCTATCTCAAGGCGTGCTGCAACTATCACCCCGCGAGAAGATTTATGGCAAATATATGCCGGGAGATGCGTTTTTTACCTCATTGGCGATCGATCGCGGACACAAAGCAATCGCCGTAGTTTTATCCGGGGGAGACGGAGACGGTTCACTCGGGCTCAACGCCATCAAAGTAGCCGGAGGTATGACTTTTGCTCAATGTCAAGACACGGCAAAATTCGATAGTATGCCCAATACCGCTGTTGCTACAGGGAATGTCGATTTCGTTCTGCCACCGGAAAAAATTGCCGAGGAACTGGCAAACTATAGTCGCAGTCCCCTTCTCACGGGCTCGCTTCACCTGACAAAAGTTGAGGAATCGCCCGAACAGGGAGATGCCCAGGCAAGTATTTTTGCGCTGCTACAATCGACCACAGGTGTAGATTTCAGCGACTACAAACCCACGACGATCGCTCGACGCATCCAACGACGGATGGTGTTGTACAAGCTCGATAGCTTAGATGATTATGCCCAATATCTTCGACACAATTCGGCTGAAGTCACAGCCCTGTATGGAGAAATCTTGATCCACGTTAGCAGTTTCTTCCGTGACCCCGAAGCCTTTGAAAAGTTAAAAGAACTGGTTTTCCCCACGATTACCCAAAATAAATCGGCCGAAATTCCGATTCGGGTTTGGGTGGCGGGATGTTCGACAGGTGAAGAAGTTTATTCGATCGCCATTTGCTTGTTAGAGTTTTTGGGGGATCAAGCTATCCAGCCACCGATCCAGATTTTTGCCACCGACATTGGCGAACAGGCGATCGGCAAAGCGAGGTCTGGCGTCTACTCAGAAAACCAGATGGTAAATGTTTCACCAGAGAGACGTACTCGCTTCTTTATTGCCGAAGCAAGAGGTAGCTATAGAATCAGCAAGGCAGTCCGCGAACTCTGTGTATTTGCCCGACAAGACTTAGGCAGCGATCCGCCTTTTTCCAATATCGATTTAGTTAGCTGTCGCAATGTGCTGATCTACTTGGGAGAGTCATTGCAAAAAAAAGTGATGCCTATTTTCCATTACAGTCTGAAGCCAACGGGCTTTCTCCTGTTAGGCACTTCTGAGAGTACCGGAGAATTTTCCTACTTGTTTACTTCAGTGGATAAAAAGTCTAAAATTTATGCCAAAAAGTTGACTGCGACTCGTCTCAATTTTTCCTTTACGCCGAGTTCCTATCCGGTAGCTAAAGCACGTGAACGCCAGGAAATGAAGGACAATTTTACGAATAGCTTTGATTTACAACAAGAAACTGACCAACTTATTTTAAATCGATATGCCCCAGCCAGTGTGGTTGTCAACGAGCAGATGAAAATCTTGCAAGTGCGGGGAGACATCGATCCTTACTTGAGAGTGGTAGCCGGAACGCCCGACTTAAACTTGCTGGCAATGGCAAGGGCAGGGTTGCTGGTTGATCTTCGCACCGCGATTTATCAGGCACAAACGCAGAACGTAACCATTAGGAAAGAAAGGGTAGTGCTTGAATTGGGCGGACGATCGAGTCTCGTCAATTTTGAGGTGATTCCCTTCCTGCCACAGGCAGTCGAAGGACGCTACTTTTTGGTGGTATTTGAAGAGGATTCACCCCCGGTGCTTAACTTCAGCACCCTCCCTTCTGAAAGCTTCGAGCAAGCTGATTTAGTGCGCGAAATTGAGCTGCTGAGGCAGCAAGTTTCAGTCGCTAACCAAGAAAAAATTGCGGCTCAAGCCCAACTGCAAGCCGTGATCCAGGATCAGGAAAGTCTCAACCAAGACCTCAAAGTTGCGAACGAAGAAATCCTATCGAGCAACGAGGAGTTGCAAAGCACCAATGAGGAGTTAGAAACTGCCAAAGAAGAGATTCAAGCGACTAACGAGGAACTCACTACTACTAACGATGAACTTCGCAGCCGAAATATTGAACAAAGCCTGGTGAATAACGATCTGATAAATTTGCTTTCCAGTATCAATATCCCTATCTTAATGCTGACAAACGATTTACAGATTCGACGTTTTACGCCAATGGCACAGCAAATTTTTAGTGTGATTCCCACAGATGTTGGACGACCTTTTAGCGACATCCGCTCAACTCTGAACGTTCCAGACTTGGAACAGATGATTTTGGAGGTGATTGATACTCTCCAGACGAAAGAACAAGAAGTTCAAACTTTATCGGGATATTGGTACAACCTCCGCATTCGCCCTTACCGGACAACGGAAAACCAGATTGACGGTGTGGTAATGGTTTTGCTCGATATTGATGCTCTTAAACGCAGTGCCAGAACTTTGGAGGAAGCGCGAAATTATGCTGAAACCATTGTGGAAACTGTGCAAACGCCTCTAATCGTGCTAGATGCTGATTTCCGAGTGAACAAAGCAAATCGATCGTTCTATGAAACATTTCAGGTTTTATCCTCAGAAACAGCAAAGATTTCGCTGTTTGAGCTAGGAAATGGGCAGTGGAATATCCCCCAATTACGATGGATCTTGGAAGATATTCTAGTTAGTGATGTTCAGCTTGAAAACTTTGAGTGGGAATACCTGTTTGACCAGATCGGGCAGAAAACTATGCTGCTGAATGCTTGTAAACTTCAACGAGAAGACCAAGCTTTAATGATTCTGTTGTCGATCGAGGATATCACAGAGCGCAAGCAGTTTGAGGCAGTACGATCGCAGTTATTACTGCACGAACAGTTGGCCCGCCAAGAGGCAGAAATGGCCAACCGTAGTAAAGATGAATTTCTGGCGAATCTCTCCCATGAGCTCCGCAATCCCCTGACTCCGATCCTGGGGTGGTCACAAATTCTGCGCTCTGGCAAGCTTAATGAAGCACAGGCTATTCGCGCTCTAGAGGTAATCGAGCGCAGCGCGAAAGCGCAATCTCAGTTAATCGAAGATATCCTGGATATTTCCCGGATTACCAGTGGCAAGCTTAAACTGTGCATTTGTCCGATAGATCTGCGGTTAGTGGTGCAAGCTGCGCTGGAGGGGGTGCAATTATCAGCCGAAGCAAAAAACATTCAAATTGTTTCGCAGTTGATTTCTACGACTGTTTTAGGGGATATCAATCGCTTGCAGCAAGTTGTGTGGAATCTTCTGTCTAATGCGATTAAGTTTACTCCGGCGGGAGGACGAGTAGAAATCATGCTATCGACGATCGAGAATCATGCTCAACTTCGAGTCAGCGATACGGGAAAAGGAATTAGCGCACAATTTTTGCCGTATATTTTCGATCGTTTCCATCAAGGCGATTCCTGCAGCACTAAGGCGAATCAAGGGCTGGGATTGGGTTTGTCGATCGTGCGTCACTTGGTTGAATTGCACGGGGGAACGGTGCAAGCCGAAAGTCCGGGTGAGGAACAAGGAACTACAATGACTCTGAGATTGCCGTTGCGATCGCTGCCTCCAGAGTTGACATCGGCGATCGATTTAAAGTCAACTGGTTTGGTAGGGCCTTTAAACGCCTCTAGCGAGCGGGTTCCCTCTCTAAAAGGCTTGCACATCTTAGTCGTAGATGATCAGATCGATACGTGCGACTTCTTAAAATTTGTGCTTGAAGGCTACGGGGCGGAGGTTTTGACAGTTACATCTGCCAGAAGTGCGATCGCTGCTTTGACGGAAAATCCGGGCAGATATGATGTGCTAATCTCCGATATCGGAATGCCAGAGGAAGATGGGTATTTCTTAATTCGAGAAGTGCGAGCTCTTGCTGCAGAAGCCGGAGGAGAAATCCCAGTGGCGGCGCTGACTGCTTATGCGAGCGATAAAGAACGCGAAAGGGCGATCGAAGCTGGTTTTCAAAGGCATATGGTTAAGCCGATCCAGCCCGTTGTACTAGGATTAATGGTGGCTAATTTGGTAGGACGATTTTAATTTATTGATTGTAGAGACACAACAATGTTGTGTCCTAGTTTTGTAGGAACACAACAATAGTTAGCTCCCCAAAAGCCTGTTTTGAACAGGCAAGATGCCTGTTCCACAATGATTATGGGAGATGTCTAATGTTGGACATGATTACAACGATCGTGGGCAATTAGGAATTGCCAAAAATAGCGCAATATGGGAAGATAGAAAAAAATATAAAAATTACGGAGTTCAGATTCTTGGTAACTATTAAATGTCGGGGCATTACCTTCTCGAATATCCAAGCCGTAATCTTTGATAAAGACGGCACTCTAGAGGATTCTCAAGAATTTTTGAGACTGTTGGGGATGAAGCGAGCGCGCCTCGCAGACGCTCAAATTCCGGGCGTTGGAGAGCCTTTACAAATGGCTTTCGGGATCGAAGGCGGCAGCATTGACCCTACGGGCTTGCTAGCAGTCGGTAGCCGCAGGGAAAATGAGATTGTGGCAGCGGGATACATCGCCGAAACCGGCAGGGGATGGCTGGAATCTTTAACTATTGCGCGCCGCGCTTTTGACGAAGCTGACGAAATGTTTAAAAATAGTGCTGTTTCTCCTTTATTTGTCGGTAGTTTGGAAGTGCTGAAATATCTTTCGGAAGCGGGTTTAAAACTGGGAATTCTTTCGGCTGCTACAACAGAATCGGTGCAGAAATTTGTGAAACACCACGCCTTAGCCGAGTGGATTCAGTTAGAAATGGGAGTTGATTCAACGGTTCATAAACCCGATCCGAAATTGTTTTGGCAAGCTTGTGAGAAACTTGGAGTAAATCCCGCAGCAACTTTGATGGTGGGAGATTCAGCGGGCGATATTCAGATGGGTAAAAATGCGGGCGCGGCTGGCTGTATCGGGATTTGTTGGGGAAAGGCCCAGGTTAGTCATTTGGAAAATGCTGATGTGGCGATCGCATCTTTGGATGAAATTAAAATTTTAGCAGATTGAGGTAGGGAAACGGCAATGCCGTTTCCTCCAAATTAGGACACGGCATTGCCGTTTCCCTACAAATCAAGACACGGTGTTGTCGTTTCCTTCAAATTAGGACACTCCAAGAGCCCATTGGTGACAACTTAACGTACAACCGATAGTCCGCCAGGGGTTGAAACCCCTGCCTCAAAGCGAAAGTCCTCTTAAGAGGACTGAGAAGAAAAATTTAAGATTCATTAGTCCTCTTAAGAGGACTTTCGCTATTAGACAGGGAATTCATTCCCTGGCGGACTGACGGGCGGACGGAAGGATTGGGCGGACTGACAGTTTAAGTTGACACCAATGGGCATTGCCGTTTCCCTACAGACAACGCAAACCTAGAATTACGACATTTCTTTCAACGCCGTCAAGTTCGGCAACTTGCGGCAGATATCCCCACCGCTGAAAGCCAAATTTCTCAAACAATCTTACACTCGGCTGATTGTGAGCAAAAATTATTCCTATTAGAGTTTTAAGCTTCAATTCTGGACTCCGCACAATTGCCGATTGCAATAAATTTTGTCCGATTCCGCAGCGTTGGCGATCGGGTGCGACGTAGATGCTAACTTCTGCTGTATGCTGATAGGCAGCGCGTCCGTAGAAAATCTGCAAACTCAGCCAGCCAACAATATTTTGTTCTGATTCCATTACCAAAATCGGCCAGGAATTGGGCGAGTGTTCTCTGTACCACGGGAGGCGACTTTCGACTGAGACTGGTTTTAAATCTGCTGTCGCCATTCTGCCCGGTATTGCTGCGTTGTATATTTGGACAATTGCTGGCAAATCGCTTTCTTCTGCGTCGCGGATTTTCATCGTTGGGTTGACTGTTGACTGTTAACTGTTGACTGATACTAATTTAAGGTGAAGTTGCACATATCTCGATCCCCCTAAATCCCCCTTAAGAAGGGGAGTAGGGGTTGACTTTGAGAAGAATCTTGTCCCCCCCTTATTAAGGGGGGCTAGGGGGGATCAGATTCTATGCAGCCTCATAAAAAATTCGTATAATAACTAATGACTATTGTACAATTCCATAATATCGCTAACAGCCATTCTTGAATTGGCTCCCAAAGTCAGCGGCGATGTGTGTCCTCGCTGCAAGTGTTCTGCTGCCGCACAGCCGATCATTGCGGCGTTGTCTGTACAATATTTTAATGGCGGAAACAATACCCGCAAGTTGTGTTTTGCTGCTGCTGCTTGTAAGTGTTTTCGGAGTCCGCTGTTTGCTGCAACTCCCCCGCCGACTACAATAGTGGTAAGCCCGAAATTTACGGCGCAGTCGATCGCTCTTTTTGTTAAACCCTTAGCTACAGTTTCCTGAAAGCTAGCCGCAATATCATTAATTGTAGAGGCAGGCAAGATGCCTTCCTCACCCACATTGTTATTTTGTTTCTTGAGTTTCTGTACTAATTGCAAAACAGCAGTTTTCAAGCCGCTAAAACTACTGTCGTAAGGATGGTAGCCTCCACCGGGCAAGGAAATTCTGCCTTCTGGTAGGGGGTATGCTTGGGGATTGCCAAGGGCGGCCAATTTGTCAATCATCGGCCCGCCGGGATATCCTAGCTGCAACAGTCTCGCAACTTTATCAAAAGCTTCGCCGGCAGCGTCGTCTCGTGTGTGTCCTACAGTTTCATAAACGCCGCAATCTTTGACGTAAATAAAGCTAGTGTGTCCCCCGGAAACTAACAAACACAAAAACGGTGGCTGCAAGTCGGGTTCGGTAAGGTAAGAAGCGTAGATGTGCCCTTCGAGGTGGTGGACGCCTAAAAAAGGTTTTTGATGGACTATGGCCAAGCTTTTCGCCGCTGTCAGCCCGACTAACAATGCACCTACTAAACCAGGGGCACAAGTCGCTGCAATACCGTCAATTTCTGACCAACTCAGGTTTGCTTCACCGAGACACTGGGCAATTACCTGATTGAGCATTTCTAGGTGACTCCGCGAAGCCACTTCCGGTACTACCCCGCCATACTGCTCGTGGATTTTAATTTGTGATGCTACAACATTGCTGCAAACTTGACGATTCTTAACAATTGCTGCTGCTGTTTCGTCACAACTTGTTTCGATTGCGAAAATGGTTGCCATTAACTGCTAATTTTATTTGATAGGTTAGTTATTGCTAGCTTAACTAATTCGGCGCAAGTCCCCCGCTCTACCTGTACTCAGGTTATTGTTCAGGGATTTTTGCCCGATCGACAGGTAAGACCATCATCGGATGCAATGAAGGAATATCCTCGCGGTATTGCTAGCTCAGCATTGACCTATGAAAACGGGAATCCCTCATTCTATTGGGCTTTGCCACATCAATGATGGATACTTTACACTGTCAACAAACACGGTAATCTGGATTCCAGATCGGCAAGTTGAAATGCTTGTACAAAAACTTATTGTTTTGTAACAAAAGGAAACAATTCCATGCGACGATTGTTTGCTGCAATTTTAGTGTTGAGTGTCTGGATCAGTTTTGCTCCAGTTGCTTCGGCTTACAATTTAGTGCCGTGCAAAGACTCTCCCGAATTCAAGGAACTGGCTAAAAATGCACGTTCTACCAATGGCGACCCGGCATCTGCGAAAGCAAGATTCGATCGCTATTCTCAAGCTATGTGCGGCCCAGAAGGATACCCGCACTTAATCGTAGACGGCAACTTGAGCAAAGCAGGGGACTTTTTGATTCCTAGCATACTGTTCTTGTATATCGCCGGTTGGATTGGTTGGGTGGGCCGTTCTTATCTGCAAGTTACCAAAAAATCAGCAACCCCAGAGGAAAAAGAGATTATTATCGACGTTCCTTTGGCAATCAAATGTATGCTGAGCGGCGTTTTATGGCCTCTGGCAGCTCTCACATCAATCACCAGTGGTGAAATGTTTGCGAAGGACGACGAAATTACTGTTTCCCCCCGCTAAAATTGGGAAATGGAGAAGAGCTAATAGCTAACAGTTAAGTGATTAACTAGAAAATAGCAATTAGCCCGCTTACCGATCGGCAATTACTAACTGTCTCGAATTTTCAGGAGCAGAATTCATGCAATACTTTGTCAAGTTTCTTTCGACAGCACCAGTATTGGCTATCCTTTGGATATCTATTCAAGCTGCGGCTTTAATTGAATTTAACCGCTTTTTCCCCGACCTGCTTTTCCATCCAATGCCTTAAGATTTGAGGAAAATTAGGTGGCAAAACCTAGAAGGTAAGAGTTGAGAGTTTTGATTTTTGAATTATGAGTTACAGGTTAATTTAAAGCTCAAATATCAAAACTCTCAAACCATACCCGTTAGTGCTAAACAGCGCATAAATTGGGTAAAGTTCAAGGATATCAACTATTTAGTTATCAAATTAGTTACCAATGACTATTGACTAATGACTACTGACTAATGACTACTGACTACTGACTACTGACTAATATTGTGAATCGATGAAGTCTTATCTCGCCGCAGCAATTCAAATGACTAGCTTGCCTGACCTGCAAAAAAATTTGGTTCAGGCAGAGGAATTAATCGACCTGGCAGTACGTCGGGGTGCGGAATTAGTTTCCTTACCAGAAAATTTCTCGTTTATGGGCGAAGAGGAGGAAAAAATTGCTTCAGCAGAGGCGATCGGGCTCCTGAGCGAAAAATTTATCAAAACTATGGCCCAGCGGTTCCAGGTAACGATTCTGGGCGGCGGATTTCCAGTGCCGACGACCGGGGGGAAGGTATACAATACTTGTTTGCTGGTAGACCAAAACGGCACTGAAGTGGCAAGGTACCAAAAAGTACATTTGTTCGATGTGAATGTGCCAGACGGCATTACTTACAGGGAATCGAACACGGTGAAAGCTGGTGAAGATTTGCCGCCAATTTATGTGTCGCCGGAGTTGGGGACGCTGGGACTTTCCGTGTGCTATGACGTGCGGTTCCCGGAAGTGTACAGGCATTTGTCGTACAAGGGGGCTGATATTTTGTTCGTGCCGGCGGCGTTTACCGCTTACACTGGCAAGGATCACTGGAAGGTTTTGTTGCAAGCTAGGGCGATCGAGAATACTTGTTATATGATTGCCCCGGCACAGACTGGACACCACTACGGCCGCCGTCAAACACACGGTCACGCGATGATTATAGACCCTTGGGGTGCCGTTTTGGCGGATGCTGGAGAGGAACCGGGTGTGGCAATTGCAGAAATTAATCCCGATCGACTAGAACAAGTCCGCCGCCAGATGCCATCTCTGCAACACCGGGTTTTTATTTGAAGGAATTTTGAGACCCATTGGGTCTCAAAATTTCAGTCCCGTCCGGGACAAGACATGAAAAGTTTTTATTCGGTCGCGTAATTGTGTACGTTCGTACACAAAAAAACTTGGATCGGGTGCGCCCAGAACTGAGTTGGGGCGGGTTGACGGTTGAGATAAAGCCGATCCCCCCTAACCCCCCTTAAGAAGGGGGGGACAGGAGTGTTATCAAAGTCTCCCTTGTTAAGGGGGATGCGAGGGGGATCGAGACGGGTAAAAGCGAAATTGATCGAGGGTTTTTTTCCCAGGAGATGAACGGTCAATAACTCGCGATAAAATATCTAATGCAGGTTCAATGGGCGTGCACTTCTGCTAAAAGGCGAATTGGCGAAAGTAGAATTGCACGAAATGCGTCTTTTTGGAGAAATGAAACACACTCTTTCGGTTTTAGTTGAAGATGAAGCGGGTGTCCTCACTCGAATTGCTGGTTTGTTTGCCCGTCGGGGTTTTAATATTGAAAGTCTGGCCGTTGGCCCGGCGGAACAAGGGGGAGTGTCTCGGATTACGATGGTTGTACCCGGAGATGACCAGATTATCGAACAGTTGACAAAGCAACTGTACAAGTTGATTAACGTGCTTAAAGTTCAGGATATAACGGAAATTCCCTGTGTGGAACGGGAGTTGATGTTGCTGAAAGTTAATGCTGCTAGCGGGACGCGATCGGAGATAATTGAGTTAGCTCAAATTTTTAGAGCGCGAGTGGTGGATATTGGTGATGATACGCTGACATTGGAAGTTGTCGGAGATCCCGGTAAAATGGTGGCGATCGTCCAGGTTCTGAATAGATTTGGGATTAAGGAAATTGCTCGTACTGGAAAAATTGCCCTGACGCGAGAGTCGGGGGTAAATACTGAGTTTCTCAAGTCTTTGGAAGCGAAAGTTTAAGGAAGTTGACGGTTGACGGTTGACGGTTGACGGTTGACGGTTGACTGTTGACTGTTGACGGTTAACTTGTATTAGTCATTAATCAATTGTTGGCTATCAATTATTTAAAGAAGCTAATATGGAAAGCTTTCAACAGCTACAAGTTTATCAATTAGCTGAAAAAACATCAAACGAAATATGGTTTATTGTTAAAAAATGGGACGAGTTTACGAAGGATACGATGGGCAAACAAATAGTGCGCTCGGCTGATAGTGTTGGTGCTAATATTGCAGAAGGACATGGACGCTATAGCTGCCAAGATAATCAGCGTTTTGTGAAAATTGCCAGATGCTCCTTAAACGAAACAAGACACAGGTTAAGACTTGCCTACGCTCGAAATCTTTTAACTCAAGAACAGAGCGATCGCCTGCATCCCTTATTAAATGAACTTTCACCAAAACTTAATGCTTATCTTAACTCACTAAAACAAAAAGCCAAAAGTTAATAATCAACAGTCAACAGTCAACAGTCAACAGTCAACAGTCAAATTACCATTTGGGTTGACTTTCTATCAAAAGTGTGGCTGCGATGCTGTCTATCGGCTTTGAGAAAAAGTATCCTTGTCCGTATTCGCATTGCAGCGCCCTGAGTAAATTAAGCTGTTCGATGGTTTCGATGCCTTCAGCAATTACATCCATGCCTAAATGACTGGCTAAAATTAAAATAGTCTGTACAATCGCTTCGTTGCCTTCATCTTCTGTCATGCGGCTGACAAAAGCTCGATCGATTTTTAAAGCATCAGTTGGAAAGGTGTGCAGGCGGCTCAAAGAAGAATAGCCAGTGCCGAAATCGTCAATATATAATTGAATTTCTAAATTTTTCAATTCCGCGAGGATAGCGACTGCTGATTCGGCATTTTCCATGATGACTCCTTCAGTAATTTCTACCTTTAAAGTGCGGGGGTCAAGCTGAGTTTCTTGTAAAATTTCGCGAATGCGAGCGATTAAATCCGGTTGTTTAAATTGTTGGTTAGAAAGGTTGACGCTGACAGTCAACGGCGGATTTGCTGGGAATTTTTGGTGCCACTCATGGATCTGACGGCAAGCCGATCGCATCATCCACCAGCCCATAGGTATAATCAATCTAGTTTCTTCAGCTACTAAAATAAACTCGCCAGGAGATACGACACCCCGCTGCGGGTGATACCACCGCATCAGCGCTTCAAAACCGCTGATTCTACCAGTAACTAGAGAGACGATGGGCTGATAGTAAAGCTGAAATTCCTGGGAGTCTAAAGCGCGTCGCAGGTCGTTTTCCAGTTGCAAAAGGGCGACGGCGCGAGTGTGCATACTTAAGTCGAAAACTTCGTGGCGAGCTTTGCCCAATCCCTTAGCATGATACATGGCAGCATCTGCATCTCGGAGCAGTTCTTCAGGCCGATCGTACAATATCGGGAACGGGGCATTGGGAACCGGAGAGTCAGAAGATAAGCAAGACAAAGAAGTTTCCCGATCGATATTTCCCAGATTTTCGGGACTCGACAGTTTGCTGGTTTCCCTTGGATACGGAGGAAAACCAGAACAAACAATCCCAATGCTAGCACTGGTAAAAACTTGATATTCGTTAAGGTAAAAAGGCTCTGCCAGTTCCGCTTGCACTCGTTCGGCAATCTGGATCGCATCCTCGGTGCTTTTGATATTTTCCAGCAAAATAGCGAATTCGTCGCCGCCAAGACGGGCAACGGTATCTCCAGCGCGCAAACAGATTCCCAGGCGCTGCGCGATCGCGATCAGCAACCGATCGCCCACTAAATGCCCCAAACTGTCGTTAACAACCTTAAAGCGATCGAGATCGATAAACAGCACCGCAAACAAAATCTCGGGGCGGCGTTTTGAAAGATCGATCGCGTGCCCCAAGCGATCCATAAATAAAGATCGGTTGGGCAAACCGGTTAGCATATCGTGCAAAGCATCGTGTACTAACTTATCTTCTGCTATTTTGCGGAGGGTAATATCTTCGACAGTACCTTCGTAGTAAAGTAAATTTCCGTCAGGATCGCGAACTGCCCGGCCGTTCTCGGAAACCCAGATAGTAGTGCCGTCAGCGCGGTAAACTTGGGACTCGAACTCAGACACAAAACCGTGTTTTTCGATCGCGCGCAAAAACTCGACGCGGCGGTTGGGATCGAGGTAAAGTTGGCGGTCTATGTCTTGGATATTCGCGATCAAGTCGGCGGCCGACTCGTAACCGTAAATTCTCGCCAAAGCAGGGTTAGCGCTGAGGTAGCGTCCGTCGGGCGTTGTCTGGAAAATGCCTTCGATCGCATTTTCAAAGATACTGCGGTATTTCTCTTCCGCCTGTTGCAGCGCGAATTCTGCCTGCTTGCGATCGGTGATATCCGTCAACGTGCCGAGATAGCCTAGAACTTCCCCGCTTTTGGTCATTTCTGGCACTGCTTGCCAAAATACCCAGGTTGTGAAGTCACCGTTGCAAAAGCGGTACTCTAACTTACAGGGCAACTTGTCTGTGACAGCGCGATACCACTGGCTCAAAACACGATCGCGGTCTTCGGGATGCAAACTTTGCGCCCAACCTTCGCCTAGTGCCTTTGGCGCAGTCAGTCCCGCCATCTCCAAAAATCGCTCATTGACGTACAAGCAATCTCCAGCAGCGTCGGCGCGGAAAATCCCGACAGGCAGTATTTTTGCCAAGGTGTAATAGCGGTATTCGCTTTCTAGAAGCGCGCTGGCAGCTACTTTAGTCTCTGTGATGTCAAACATTGCGCCTTGAAGGATGACAGACTTGCTTGCTTCATCGCGAACTGCGGTAGCTTGATCGCGGAACCAGACGACTCGGCCGTTGCGGGCGATCGCGCGGTATTCTGAAACCAGCGACCCGTCGCAGAAGATATCTTCTCCATCGCTGAATTTCTGTGTGGCGTTTTCAACTAACACGCGGTCACGGTCTTCTGGGTGAACGAGTTTCAGCCACAGGTTGGGATCTGCTCTCCATTCAGCTACAGAATAACCTAGAAAAGTCTCGATTTGCGGGCTGATGTAAAGTTTGGCAGCCTTGCGGTTGAGGGGAGAAATGTAGGTGACAGCGGGCATTTGTTCTACCAGGGCGCAGTATTTCGCTTCTACAGTAGACAGTGCTGCTTCTAGGCGCTGCCGCTCTAATTCGGCGGCGGCCCGTCCGGCAAAGATACTGAGAATTAATCGGAATTTGGCAAGATGTGCTTCCACCAGGGGTCGATCGTGAAAAATACAAATAATGCCTAAAGGTTCGCCGTAAGAGTTTTTCAGCAAGACTCCCAGGAAACTGCGCGCACCTTTAACTACCGGTCTGCGGTCTTCTGGAAAGGTTTCCCCGAGGTAGTCGGGACAGGAATACATTCCCGCCTCCAGCACCCGCGCTTCGGGAGTATTGGCGGTGTCGCACTCAAAGTTTGGCTGCTGCTGTCCGTCGCTCCAAAAACTGATAAGTTGCAATCTATCGGCAGCAGCATCGGTGCGTGCCTTCGACTTAATCGATTTGGCAGTGACGGCGGTGCGAACTCCGAGTGCTGAGGCTAAGTGGCAAACTAAGGCATCAAAGAATTCTGCTCCCCCCGGCGAATCAGTACCTGCTAGGATTTCGCCCAGCAAATCTTCCTCTAATTGCGCGAAAGCATTAACTTTGGGAGGCTCCTCGGCATTTGGGCGATCGGGATTTTCCCCCATCGAACCCGAAATGCTCAGACTTAGGGTTTTGCAGGTTCCAGGCCCCATAATAGGCGAAGAATTCACACTTAGGCGCTGTTGCTTGGCCAAGAATACAGCCTGGCCCATACCTAAAACTTTACCCAAGAAGCTGTCAGTTGCCGGCCACAGATTTGAGTTGGGAAAAATCAAAAAGTTATTCCGCATTTTCAATCCCGCAGATAAATCGTCGGGCTTTAATTCTGCCAACTGCCGTTGCTCGTGGGCTAGCGGTAGACTAGATAGCCTTCGGTGCCACTTGAGATAAATCGTGGACGCCACGGCTAAAGTCGCCAATAATCCCAGAAGATATGCAAGAATCTCAAAGTAAAAAAATAAATCTAGATCGAACATCGATTAGCACCGCTCGACAATTGTTGTAGTTATCTGAAGCCAATCTATTTAAAAATAACTAAGTATCGTCACAGATGGGTAACGAATACAAGGTAAGATCGCCGTGAAGGCGACAACAGAGTTAACAGTTCACAAAAAACCTGGCACTACTTGACATTACCGAACTTTTTGTATTTTTTTTCGTACAGGCTGAAACCGTACAGGTGAAATTGTAAACACATATATACGATTGTGGCACTCCTCTAAGGGGGTGAGTTTACGTTTACTTTTCTAATCATAATTAACGCTGCATTCACATCAGCATTAATCCGACTTTCATTCCAAGACCGAAACCATCCGCGTTTATCGATCTTACCCTGGTAAGAGTCTTGCTTACCGACAGGCTCTAAATCCCCTAATCTGCACTTATTTGTATAATATGCTTGTGTAACTATTATGTTGATACCGACTATCTCAGTTTTGTAAGTAATAAAATTCATGATTTCGGCATGAGGAATTACACCCAAAATTTGATGCTTTTTTTGTGATTTTATATTCTGTTTATTTCTCACATTGGTGTCAATAATGAACTGAATTATTTTCCGAGCCACCAACCGCTTGATAATCAAACTGCTGGTTTTATCTTGGTAGTTTTCTAATCGTTTATTTCGATTAAAGGTGATTTGCTGCATTTGGCGCGTGGTAGATTTTCCCTGGTCAATTTTTGATAGTAAAAATGCTCGGCGCTGATTGAAACATTGATTGATTGATTTGAGATTTTTTTGATTATCATAAATAGTTGGAATAAATGTTGGCTTATTGGATGCCACAGCTACGAGGTGATCGATCCCTAAATCTATACTTGCTCTAAGGTGGCAATTTAAATTCACCAACGTTACAAGCTTTTGATGGGCAGCCTCAACAAAGTAGAGTGCTGTTGCAGGAACTATTCTTACCTTGATGACATTAGGAGATTTTGTATAAATTATTATGTCACTTGGAGAGAAATGAAGTAGTCCCTTATTGGATTCGCTCCCCCTTTTTTTTATGGATTGGTTATCAGAACTGAACAAGTTACCTGTACAGATTCTATGTTTGTATTGGGGGATGCTGGGGAGAAATGAAAATTTAGGTATATCTCGGTCATAAGCTATTCTTGATTTTTGGCAATCCTCCCAATCGTGAAAAACTTGTTTGAAAACTTGCTTGCTAATATTAGCAGGGAATGATTGAGAGAAGTCTCTAGGTTTGAAAATGGCAAATAACTGTCTGATAATTTTAGTGCCACCAACTTTAGAACCCGAAGTGAAAAAGTTTGTCCTCATAAATATTTACCCCGATCGTAGAGATTTTTGAACAGAAATGATAAGCCATCAAACTGTTTATAAAATTGATGCTGCCGATCTATGTAATGCCTTTCAACAACCCTCATATATTTTGGGATAAACGAAAAGTTTTTTGTTGCTTTGCTAAGCAATGTACAATAAAGTCTAGGGATTATCTGATCTAGTGTAACACTCATGATGAAAGCGATCGTTTTTCAAACCCCCGGAATCCCGTCCGTATTGAAACTGCAAGATATCCCCGCCCCTACTATACAAACAGAAACTGAAGTTTTGGTGCGGTTGCGAGCGGCGGGTATCAATCCGATAGATACTAAGTTGCGATCGCGCGGCACTTTTTACCCCGACAAAACTCCTCACGTTTTGGGGTGCGACGGTGCGGGAGTCGTAGAGGCTGTCGGTGCTGGTGTGCAAAGTTTCCAAGTGGGAGACGAGGTTTTTTTCTGCAATGGCGGTTTGGGGGGGTCGATCGGGACTTATGCTGAGTTTGCCGTTGTAGACGAACGCTTTCTAGCCCTCAAGCCTGCTGCTTTAAGTTTTGCTGAGGCGGCGGCGGCACCGTTAGTTTTAATTACAGCTTGGGAATCGCTGTACGATCGAGGGCGCTTGCAAGCCGGCCAGGTGTTATCAAAGAAGGTGCTGATTCAAGCTGGTGCCGGCGGTGTCGGCCACGTCGCGGTACAGTTGGCGAAGTTGCAGGGTGCAGAGGTTTGCACAACTGTTAGTTCTGAGGAAAAAGCCAATTTTGTCAAGCACCTAGGTGCAGATTCAGTTATTTTATACAAAAACACCAATGTTGTCGATGAGGTTTTGACTTGGACTCAAGGACAAGGAGTTGATTTGGCTTTCGATACAGTCGGGGGAGAAACTTTTTACCAAACTATTCCGACTGTGAAAATTTATGGAGATTTGGTAACAATTTTGGAACCCGATCCGGCTTTGGGCAATTTGAAAACAGCGAGAATGCGGAATCTGAGAATTAGTCTGGAATTAATGTTAACACCGATGCTGGAAGGTTTGGTGGAGGAACAGGAACAGCAGGCTCAGATTTTGCAGAAGTGTGCTCGTTTGTGCGATCGCAACTTGCTAAAAATTCACGTCAGCAAAACTTTCCCTCTCGAAGAAGCGCAAGCCGCTCACGAACTGTTAGAAAAAGGCTCAGTAACTGGTAAAATAGTGCTGGAAATTGGGGGTTAAAAATGCGGCTGGTTAAAATTGCGGCTTGAAGAATTGCGGGCGATTTCAAGAGACTGTTGGCGAATTTTAAAAAGGTGAAACCAAACATCCCATAATCATCGCAAGAGAACTATAGCAATCCTTGCAGGAGTCGTAAAAAGATGTAGGGGTAGTGCCTTTCTTTGCCTACCGCAGCCTCATGGGGGCAACCACGGGGGGTTTGCCCCTACAAGAATTACACAAATGATGCGAGGATTGCTATATAAACAAGAGCGAAAACCGCATAGGGAAAATGCCATTGTTGATCGAGAAAATTGGGGTCAAGTGCTTAAATTGACACGACGCAAAACACGGCTTCCTGTCCTAATTTTGGATAGCTAAGGAATGAGAATTAAATAACTTCCACAAGTTTGTGGGATGGGCGTCCCGCCCGTCCAAAAAAGACGGGCAGGACGCCCATCCCACAATAACAATTAAAATTGTAAGTTATTTAATTCGCCATCCTAACGGCGATTCACTTGTAACCAAATTTCCAGCGTCACCAGCAGCCACAGCTTCAACCCATAGCGGGGAAAAACTTCCCCACGATAGTTTAGCCACTCGCGAATTAGTGTTCGATCGAGGTAAGGCGCGATCGCAGCACGACGATTCAAAAGCAACGATCGCGCTTGTCGCTGCCAATCCCTCAAAAACCACTGCTGCATCGACATCACCATCCCGCTTTTCGGACGGTTGACAATCACATCGGGCAGCAAATCCGCCACAGCAGCCTTGAGAACCGCTTTTTCCTGCGCGCCCGAAAGCTTGTATTCTGGCGGAATTTGCAAACTCAGTGCCACCATCCGCGCATCGAAAAGGGGCGATCGAGCTTTTAGTCCCGCCGCAGCCGTGAGATTATTCACCTTGGTCAAAATGTAATCGGCTCCTTTAAACTCAATGTTGAGCCGCATCAGCCGATTCAAAAACGTCGTTTCTGTCTGTTGCAATTCCTCAGCAAAGACAGAAGGCGCATTCTTCACTTTTTCCCAAACCTCCGGCTTCAGCAAACGTGGCAAATCCACATAGCATTTTTGAAACGAAGTCAAGTAAGCTGCGATCGGATCGGCTTTAACCTGAACCGAACCGTACAAACTATTCAGCAGCATCGGCTTATTTTTCGGCCCGCCAAAGCACGGATCGCCGCCTTCGCCATTCAGTACCACGTCTGCGAATTGCTTTGCCGATCGCCCCAGCAGCAAATTTGGCACCGTCAAGCCTTCCCCCACCGGATCATCCATCGCCGCCAGCGTTTCCGGCAGCAACTCCCAAATTAGCTGCGGCGAAACTTCCAAAACGTGGTGCTCAGTGCCACAATGTGCCGCAACGATGTTGGCAAATTCAATCTCGCTGGGATATTGAGCGCCAAAGTGCATCGAAAAAGTGTGTACCGGACGATCGTGCAGCCTTGTGGCGATCGCCGTGACGCAACTTGAGTCTATCCCGCCCGAAAGATATGCTGCGACTGGTTCTCCCGCTGGTAGCGCTTCCTGCACCAGTTGTTCCAAAAGCGATCGCACTTGTTGACTATGCCATTCCAAAGGGCGATCGGCGTTAGTAATTTGCTCCTGTGGCTGCCAGTATCTCTGCGCCTCAACATCCGGTAAATACAAGTAGCTACCGGGCCGCAACTCTCGCACCGCTTCCCACAGCGTTTGTGCTCCGGGTACAAACGCACAGCACAAATAGTCGCGCAAAGCAACTAAATCAAGTTCTCGATCGTGATAGGGATTGAGCGATCGCAGTCGAGGCGCAATATGGCGAGTCGTTCCCGTGCGAGTGTAATACAGCGTTTTTGCTCCCACGCGATCGCGCCCCAGACACAAGGTTTGCTCGTCTCGATCCCACACAGCAAGGGCAAATTGTCCTTCCAATAAGCTCAAAGTTTGAGGGCCGGATGTTTCCCATAACTGTCCGACGATCGCCAAATCGCTCAATCCATCAGTATCAATTTGTTGTTTGACTAGCAAAGTGCGATCGAAGCAGCAGTCGCCTACCAGCACAAATCGCCGATCGGGGCTGAAGGTGGGTTGAGCGCCGATAATGGCAAAACCGGACGTTTCCCAAGTTGCAGGGTGCGATCGGGCTTCTGGGCCCCAAGCAATGACCCAATTAGGGTTAATAGACTTCTGATTTTCCATTGATTTATTAAGCTTTTTATGGACGGGCAGGATGCCCATCCCACAATAAATTCACTCTTTGTGGAACAGGCATCTTGCCTGTTGCGATCTCTATGCCCATCCCACAATAAATTCACTCTTTGTGGAACAGGCATCTTGCCTGTTGCGTGGAACAGGCATCTTGCCTGTTGCGATCTCTATGCCCATCCCACAATAAATTCACTCTTTGTGGAACAGGCATCTT
>NZ_JAUBTR010000002.1:0-47237 GCF_036705045.1 Microcoleus sp. BR0-C5 | reverse complement strand
GCCTGTTGCTGAAAGTGGTGCAAGTTAAAAAACGTTTGAAAGTAACTTATAAATCAAGCGAAAAATAGCTGTTCCAGCGATCGCACCCAAAGCACCCAACCATCCCACAAACAACACGCCAGTGATCGCAGAATTCGGATAAATCGCAACTGCAGCCGTCTGTAAAGCCGGGAAAAACCACAGCAAAGCCACAGTACCTGCACCAATAATCAACATCTCAGTTTGTTCGATCGCCCTGCGGTACTGGCCGTAAATCAAACCCGCCACAATCATCCCCAACAATCCGATACTCAAGCCAGGAGAGGGCAGCAAACTCGTCAGGGCGATCGCCAGCACCCCCCCCTCAAAACCCGTAAACGCCGCCCCGGACAAAACCTCCCAAATCGAAAAAATCGCTCTCTGCGAAGGTTGCAGCCCTCCTGGAGGAGTCGCAGGAACAGGTACAGGAGGCTGCTGAGTCGGTGGTAGCTGCTGAGTCTGTAGGGGAGTCGGAGTCCGTAGGGTCGGTGGCTGCACGACGATGTTAGGCTGTTGAGGCCGAGACATCAGAGCCGCTTCCACCTCACTCGCAGATTGAAAACGCTGACTGGGAGCTGATAATAACATTCGATCGAGAACATGAGCCAAACGCGAACTTACCTGCACCCGCGACTGCCAATTCCACTCATTTCTATAACTATCAAAAAGCTCCGTCGGCTGCAAACCACTCAGCAAAGTAATACAAGTCACAGCCAAAGCATACAAATCCGTTGCCGGATAAACTTCTTGCCCGCTCATCTGTTCTGGCGGAGCATAACCCAAAGAATAAATACCAGTCGAAGCTTTTGAACTCCCAACACTTTGTGTTACTTGTTTAACAGCCCCAAAATCTAATAAATAAAGCCGACCGTTTTTACCCCGCATAATATTAGCAGGTTTAATATCCCGGTGAATCGAACCGCGAGAGTGTACAAAATCGAGAACCTTCAAAATTTCCCGCAGCACCTCCACCGTTTCCGCCTCCGAAAACCTGCCTTTAACAGCTAGTTCATCCTCCAAATTTTTACCGTCAATAAATTCTTGAACCAAATAGAAAAACTGATCGTTTTTTCCCGGCGGCAAACTCGAAACAGTCACCTCAAAAAACGCTAGCAAACTCGGAATTTGCGAATGTTCGTTTCCCAGCTCTTCCAGCACCGCCGCTTCCCGTTCAAACAGAGTTTGAGCGATTTTTAGCTGTGCCGGAGTCAGACTTACCGACGGCTGCAAAAGTTTAGCAACGCACTGCCGCATCGCCGGAGTATCGCGGTCTCTGGCCAAAAACGCCGCCCCAAAACCGCCTTGACCCAACAACCTCACGGGCAAATAGCGGCCCCTCAAAATCAGGGGCATCCCGCAAGTCGTGCAAAACTTTTGCTGCACCGTTTTTAGCCGCGAACTGTCATCGAGGTCGGGAAAATAGTTTTGAGGGCGCGGGCAGCCCGGGCGGGTGCAGTAAACTTCCATTTTGGTTTGGTAATTGGTTGTTGGTAATTGGTAATTGGGAATTGGTAATTGGGAATTGGTAATTGGTAATTGGCCATTTTTCCCAGGGGTTATCAAACCAGATTTTAATCTCTCAACTAACCGCAAACTGCTCACAACCGGCGACCTAATAGATTAAGCTCCCGCAGAGTTGGGAGTTGCTATTTCTATGAATCCCACATCGAGCGCTGGGGGTTCTTTCTTCTCCAGGATGGTCGAATAAGTAGCAAAGGAAGGCAAAATTTCATTGCTGAAAGCCTCTGCTGCTTTAGAACGGTAGCGGTTGGGGTTGTAAATCAGCGACAAAATGCGAGTTACCAAAACTTCGTCCATTTGAGATTTGTGCAAGACGCCCATGAGCAACTCTTTTTCGATCGCCGAAACCGAGACAAAAGCAGCTCCCAGCCCCGACTGAACGGCATTTTTAATGGCTTCGATCGAATTTAGTTCCATCTCTATTTTCAGGCGGCGCGTGTCAATGCCGCAGCGAGTCAGTACCTGATCGATTACTTTGCGGATCGTAGACTGGGAATCGAGGGATATAAACTGCAATTTGTAAAGGTCTTCTTTTTGGATACTTTCTTGTTGTACCATCGGGTGAGATGGAGGCAGAATTAGAGCCAGTTCGTCCTCAGCGTAAGGAACAATTTCTAAAGCTTCTACAAGTTCGGTAGGAATTTCTCCGCCAACAATTGCCAAATCGATTTGCCCGTTGGCCACACTCCACGCCGTGCGGCGAGTCGAGTGAACGTGAAGCTGTACTGCTACATCCGGGTACTTTTGGCGAAACATTCCAATCATCCGGGGCAGCAAATAGGTTCCCGTTGTTTGAGAAGCGCCAACAATCAAAGTACCGCCTTGGAGATTTTGCAAGTCTTCCAGAGCTCGACAAGTTTCCTGGCAAAGCGATAAAATTTTCTCGCCGTAACTCAGCAGCAGGTGTCCGGCTTCGGTCAGTTGCGCCCGCCGCCCCCCCCGGTCAAACAGTGGCACGTCCAACTGTCTCTCTAAGTTTTGCACCTGCAAGCTAACTGCGGGCTGGGATACATAGAGGCTGTCCGCGGCGCGTTTGAAGCTTCCTTCAGAGGCGATCGCCTTGAGAATGCGTAACTGGTCTAAAGTGAAAGGAAGGTCAGACATATATCTAAATTGTCAGTTGTCAGTTGTCAGTTGTCAGTTGACGGTTGACGGTTGACTGTAGGCAGCGAACAGCAAACAGCGAACAGTCAACAGCGAACAGTCAACAGCGAACAGCGAACAGTCAACAGCGAACAGTAAACAGTTAACTGACTGATAACCGCTGAATGCTCCCATAGATACTTTGTGACACAAATTGGCCGAGAATCAATAACTTTTCTTAATATTTGCAATGACGATCGACTTGGCGCTCGACTCCCACTTAGTTATTCTGGGCCTGTTACTGGTTTTTGCGATCGCCCACAGCGGTTTAGCAGCCCTCCGGCCCAAAGGTGAAAAGCTTATCGGGCCGAGACTTTACCGCGTTTTGTTTGCCCTTGTCAGTTTGCCGCTGGCCGTCATTCTGGTGGTCTACTTTTTCAACCACCGCTACGACGGCGTACAGCTTTGGCAAGTACAGGGATTACCCGGAGTTAAACCCGCAGTTTGGATACTTTCGGCAATTTCCTTTCTGTTTTTGTACCCAGCAACTTTCAACCTCCTAGAAATTGCCGCCGTCCAAAAGCCCCAAGTTCACCTCTACGAAACTGGCATCATTCGCATCACCCGTCACCCGCAAATGGTGGGACAGGTGATTTGGTGCGTCGCCCACACGCTGTGGATTGGCACTAGCTTTACCCTCGTCACTTCCATCGGTTTGGTACTTCACCACCTGTTCGGAGTGTGGCACGGCGACAGACGGCTTCAGGCTCGTTTTGGAGAATCCTTTGAAACCATCAAATCTCGAACCTCAATCATGCCTTTTTTGGCAATCCTACAAAAGCGTCAAACCCTTGATTTGCTTGAGTTTCTGCGCCCTTCCTACGTAGGTGTAGTCATTTTTACTGGTTTGCTTTGGGAAATTCATCCTTTTTTGATGCGTGTCACTAGGAACATATACTGGTAGCATGATCCCTAGGATAGAAAAAAATTATTAAATTTTGAGGGCTCATGGTGTTGTCGGTTAGCGAACGCACTTTTGCACAAGAGGTGTTTCAAGCCTCTACCCCCGTTTTAGTTCACTTTTCGGCTCCTTGGTGCGGTTTGTGCCGCGCGATCGACCCCACGCTTAAGACTTTTGAGGCACAGTGGGCAGAAAAAGTCAAGCTAGTTGGGGTGAATGCCGATCAATGTTTTAAGTTGGCCCACACTTATCGGCTGACAAGTCTGCCCACGCTGATTTTGTTTGAGGGCGATAAAGTTCGATTTAGATTGGAAGACTACCAAGGGCGCGAGGAACTGCGGCGGACTCTGGATTCCTGGATGCTTGCGGCTCACGTAGCTTCCCCATCTCAACGGCTCCAACTTCAGGAAGTCGCCAACAGGTAACGGTTCCAAGGCATTCGGCTCTTGTGAATGAAGGCCTTCGGCTTTTATGTCGGAAGCAAAAGGCTTTCCCCATTTGTCCATCAACCATCTGACACCAAAATAAATCTCGCCGTCTTGAACGCACAGGACTGTGAGATTTGTCGTAAAATAGTTTCCGTTTTCCCCGGAATAATAATTTTCGGCGTTGAGTACGATCGTCTCGCGATCAAAAAAGTAGTGCGATCGTCTCGCTCACGATTGCGCTCGGCTATAGAAATACTTAAAGAATTGGATCAAGTATTTTGGCCCAGTCGCGCAGGCGTGTGTCACAATTGTTTACAGTTTTGGCAATATCTAGTAGAAACTTTAAACTACCTATCAGTCATGGAACTGCTTTATCAATACGCTTGGCTGATTCCAGTCCTGCCACTGGCAGGCGCAATGCTAGTAGGTCTAGGCTTAATCACCTTTAACCAGGCAACCAACAAACTCCGACAAGCGAATGCGATATTAATCGTCTCCGCGCTCGGAGGGTCAATGGTACTCTCTTTCGCATTGCTGTGGAGTCAACTACAGGGCCACGCACCCTACACCCGCACTATTCAGTGGGCTTCTGCTGGCGACTTCTCGCTGAATATGGGCTATATTATCGACCCCCTAACGTCGGTGATGCTGGCGATCGTCACTACGGTCGCCTTTTTGGTGATGATTTACACCGACGGCTACATGGCTCACGATGACGGCTACGTGCGCTTTTACGCCTACCTGAGCATCTTCAGCGCCTCGATGTTGGGTCTGGTAATCAGCCCGAACATCGTTCAGATTTACATTTTCTGGGAACTCGTAGGTATGTGTTCGTACCTGCTAGTCGGATTTTGGTACGATCGCAAACCCGCTGCTGACGCTTGCCAAAAAGCTTTTGTCACCAACCGCGTCGGCGACTTCGGCCTACTGCTGGGCATTCTCGGCATTTACTGGGCCACCGGCAGCTTTGAATTTGAGGTGATGGGCGAACGCCTGCACTCATTAGTCGAATCCGGTGCTCTTTCGGCGACTCTGGCGACAATCTTCGGCGTCCTGATATTTTTGGGGCCAGCAGCCAAATCCGCTCAATTCCCCCTCCACGTCTGGCTCCCAGACGCAATGGAAGGCCCGACACCGATTTCGGCATTAATCCACGCCGCGACAATGGTAGCCGCCGGCGTATTCCTGATCGCTCGGATGTACCCTGTGTTTGAAGGGCTGCCGGCAGTCATGAATTTGATCGCCTGCACCGGCTGTTTTACGGCATTTATGGGTGCTTCGATCGCGATTACCCAAAATGACATCAAAAAAGGCTTAGCCTATTCCACCATCTCCCAACTCGGCTACATGGTGATGGCAATGGGCGTCGGCGCTTACAGTGCCGGACTTTTCCACTTGATGACTCACGCTTATTTCAAAGCAATGCTGTTCCTGTGTTCGGGTTCAGTGATTCACGGTATGGAAGCAGTTGTAGGCCACAACCCCGCTCTCGCTCAAGATATGCGAGTCATGGGCGGCTTGCGGAAATATATGCCGATTACCGCTTCTTGCTTTTTAATCGGAAATTTGGCAATCTGCGGAATTCCGCCGTTTGCTGGTTTTTGGTCAAAAGACGAAATCCTCGCCAGCGCCTTCTCCGCAAATCCCGCTCTGTGGGCTGTTAGCTGGTTGACGGCCGGGATGACCGCGTTTTATATGTTCCGAATGTATTTCAGCACCTTTGAGGGTGAATTCCGGGGAAATGACAGCGCCATCAAGCGACAACTCCTGCAACCCGGTGTTGTTTTCGGCCCTGGAGCGATGAACGTTAAGGAATTGGCATCAACTGGCGAAAGTCACGACGAGCACGACCATTTCCCTCACGAATCTCCTCTGACAATGGCTCTGCCGCTAGTGTTGCTGGCAGTACCTTCTGTGTTTATCGGTTTTCTCGGTACGCCCTTTGCCAATTATTTCGAGCAGTTTGTTCGCGCGCCAGGGGAGTCTCTGGAAGAAGTTTTGGAACACGCTGCTGAGTTCAATTTGACGGAATTTCTGATTATGGGGGGAAGCTCTGTAGGTATTGCTTTGTTGGGCATTACTTTGGCTTCTCTGATGTATTTGAGCCGTAAAATTGATGCTGGGGCGATCGCCCAAAAAATCAAACCGCTTTACGAGTTCTCCCTCAACAAGTGGTATCTCGACGATATCAACGAATTTCTCTTTGTCAAAGGCAGTCGCCGTTTAGCGCGGCAAGTCATGGAAGTGGATTTGCGAGTCGTCGATGGTGTCGTCAACTTAACAGGGTTTCTCACGCTGGTTAGTGGCGAAGGTTTGAAATACTTTGAGAGCGGTCGCGCTCAATTTTATGCCCTGATTGTGTTTGTCGCAGTTCTGGGTTTTGCGATCGTTTCTGGAGTCAGTTAAATCGGTAGGGACACGGTCTTGTCCAAATGGTGTCAACAAACAGGTAAAACCGATAGTCCGACAGGGAATGAATTCCCTGTCTCAAAGCTAAAGTCCTCTCAAGAGGACTGAAGAACTCCTTAAACCTCTTATTGTGGAACAGGCATCTTGCCTGTTCAATACTGGCTTTTTTGGAGATATCTATTAGTCCTCATAGCGAGGACTTTCGCTATTAGCCAGGGGTTGAAACCCCTGGCGGACTCGCCCAATTGCAGATGATCGGCTTAAGTTGACACCAATGGGCAATGCCATTTCGCACCAGAAGATATTTTAAGAACGGATATTAGCTCAAGAACTCACAATTGACAATTAGCAAATAGAAATAAATCTTTCATTAAAATTCACTGTTGCGATCGCATAAATTGTCCAAATAATAGCAAAAAAAAATGTTCCGTCTAAAGAAAGTATAAAATTTAGGCTAAAATTGCCAAAATGTGTTTAAACCTAATAACTGATGGATCATTTTAAAACGCAATGGATACAGCTAACTTTCCCTGGTTAACAACAACAATTCTGTTTCCCATTGCTGCGTCCTTGCTGATTCCTTTAATTCCCGATAAGGATGGCAAGACGGTGCGGTGGTATGCCCTAATTGTGGGTTTGATCGATTTTGCCCTACTTGTTTACGCTTTTTACACTCAGTACGACTTCAGCAATCCAGATTTGCAACTGGTAGAAAGCTATACTTGGGTGCAGCAACTCGATTTGAATTGGTCGGTGGGTGCTGACGGTTTATCGATGCCGCTGATTTTGCTGACTGGTTTTATTACTACGCTGGCTACTTTAGCAGCTTGGCCGGTCACATTTAAACCGAAGCTATTTTACTTTTTGATGCTGACAATGTACGGCGGCCAAATCGCAGTTTTTGCCGTGCAGGATATGTTGCTGTTTTTCCTAGTTTGGGAACTGGAATTAGTCCCGATTTACCTGATTTTGTCAATCTGGGGCGGCAAGAAGCGCCTCTATGCAGCAACTAAGTTTATCCTATACACCGCAGGCGGTTCGCTGTTTATTTTGCTGGGCGCGCTAACGATGGCGTTTTACGGCGATACTGTGACTTTCGATATGCGGGCGATCGCAGCTAAAGATTACGCCCCCAATGTAGAATTGCTCCTGTACTCAGGTTTCTTGATAGCTTACGGCGTCAAACTGCCAATTTTTCCTTTGCACACTTGGCTCCCTGACGCTCACGGGGAAGCAACCGCACCCGCCCATATGTTGCTAGCAGGAATTCTGCTAAAAATGGGCGGTTACGCTTTACTGCGGATGAATGCGGGAATGCTCCCAGATGCTCACGCTACCTTCGCACCCCTCTTGGTAATTTTGGGTGTGGTTAACATTGTTTACGCGGCATTAACTTCTTTTGCTCAGCGCAATTTGAAGCGGAAAATTGCTTATTCTTCGATTTCGCACATGGGGTTTGTGCTGATTGGGATAGCTTCGTTTACCGATTTGGGAACTAGCGGTGCAATGCTGCAAATGGTTTCCCACGGTTTAATCGGGGCGAGTTTGTTCTTTATGGTGGGTTGCACTTACGATCGCACTCACACGCTCATGCTCGACGAAATGGGCGGTGTAGGGCAGAAAATGCGTAAGGTTTTCGCGATGTGGACTGCTTGTTCTATGGCTTCTTTGGCTTTGCCGGGAATGAGCGGTTTTGTAGCAGAATTGATGGTATTTGTGGGTTTTGCAACCAGCGATGCTTACAATCCTGTGTTTAAGGTTTGCGTGGTATTTCTAGCTGCTGTCGGGGTGATTTTGACTCCAATTTACCTGCTGTCGATGCTGCGCGAGATTTTCTACGGGCCTGAAAATAAGGAATTGTCGGAGCACGAGGAATTGGTGGATGCGGAACCGCGAGAAGTGTTTATTATTGCGGCTCTGTTAGTGCCGATTATTGGCATTGGTTTGTATCCGAAAATTCTGACTCAGGTTTATGATGCGACTACTGTACAGTTGACTGCAAAGTTGCGCGATTCTGTGCCGTCGCTTGTGGCTAAGGCTGCTGCGGATAAAACTCTGTCTCTGCGTGCTCCGGCGATCGAGCCGAGTAAGTTGTGATTTGAATTGGATTTAAAAAGGAAACCCCCAAACTTGATTTTTAAAAGGGTTTGGGGTTTTCTATATACCGGATCGAAGTAAATCGATTAGATTTGGATTTTTAAACCGCAGATTTCAGCAGATAAACACAGATGAACGCTGATGTGATTTTCAGTATTGTCGTTCCTCAAAAAGCATAAAAGAGCATGAGAGACTATATTAGATTTTTCAACTGCAATATAATTAATAGTAGGGCAACATAAAAAGTTCTAGCCTAAGAGGGAGACGGAAAAATGAGTGACGACATACTTGGCTCGAAAGATGCGGTCGTGCTCTCAGCGGAAAGCATGAATAGCGATGATATCCGCGCGACGATCCAATCAAATATTGACTTTGTGAATGCACTATTTGAAGAGCTTCTCAATCTCTCAGAAATTTCTCACGACGCACTCCTCAGTTACTACGTTGATTATTACCTCGGGCAGGTGAATAATGGCGGTTTTGCTCAGTTTGTCTATAACACAAGGTGGCAGCCTGCTGTCATCGCGCTAGTTAAAGAAGGCCTTGGGCAAATCGGCGCGACACAACATACTGATCTTTTTGCAAAAGGAGAGGCGCTGGTTACAGCACGAAAGACAAAGTTAGCATCGTTCTTTTCGAGTGAGTTATTCGGCGAAAATGCTGAGAGAGACAGGCTAAATGGCATAAATGAGGACTTTTATTCGATCGCACAAGAGGAGAGTCTCGAACAATTAAATGCTAACTGGTTAAAAGCACGCCCCGGCCTGATTGTTGTAGCAGAAGATCGAATCCAACAGGAAGTCACTCGACGAGCATTGAGTATTTCCGATCGCGAGGCCCGGCTCGCCCAAGCCCGTGCTGCCGAGCCGAGATACATTAAACTGATACGAGCCTTGTGCCATGCAGCCGGCCATAAGCTTGAGCGCGTTACGGCAGGCGATACTATGAATGAGTACGGTGGCCAAAGAATACTCGCTTGGCACTTTATTACCGATAAGGGGCATCACTTTATGGTGGAGGCTGACGGGAAGGCAATGATGTTTTCTGGAAAGTCCAAGGAACAGATTGCGGAGCTGGTAGTCGTATAATTATGCGCCAAAATTAATAGTTAGGTTGATGTACTATCTTTTTTAGTCTTTACTCTTAGTTGTTCTAGTTTCTATACTTGCTAGAATAATCGATAATAAATAATATGCCATTTTCATTCTAAGAGAGTGCTAGCCATGACTGAGTTACTGGAGCGTGCGATCGCTAAGTTGAAAACCTGATCGGCCAGTGAGCAAGATGCGATCGCCTCAATGATTTTGGAAGAACTTCAAGACGCTCTAAGATGCGATCGAGCATTTGCTAGTTCTCCCGATGCTCTTGCCAAACTTGCAGCGACTGCAACTAATGCTAAAAACAATCGAATGAGCTTTATACTGAGGCATTTTTATGTTGAACGTGACAGTTGACGAAATTCAGCGCGATCCTTCAAAGTTTTTACGTCAAGTGGAGGCAGGTGAAACTTTTGTTATCCTGCTTGCAGATAAGCCGATCGCCGAACTCAGACCTATTTCTAGCAGCAAGCAATTGCGACCATTCGGTTTGTGTGCAGGCGAGTTTACCGTTCCAGATGATTTCGACGCTCCTTTGCCGGAAGATATCCTCAGTGCATTTGAAGGTAAATGAAGATTTTGCTAGATACGCATCCATAATAGGATCAAAAATTACAAAAAAGGGCAAATGTATGCAAACAATCCTTTTGAGTCGTGAAGAAGTCGCGCGTCGTGCGAAACATTTGTATGAGAGCACCATCCGCCAAAAAATTGAAATAGAAGAGAATATTGGCAAGATGGTCATCATTGATATAGAAACAGGTGACTACGAAGTTGATAAAACTGGGCTAAAAGCCGCACGTAGTCTGATGGCAAAGCATCCGTATGCTCGACTTTTTGGCATTCGTATTGGTTACAATGTGGCTGCTTCGTTGGGTGGTGTAATGGAGCGTGTCAACAAGTGATTTCTGGTATTGTGACCGATCGGCACGCGATCGTCGCGTTGACCTTTCTCCTCCCAAGCGGCTCTACTTTCCCGATCGAGTTTGTCATAGATACGGGCTTCACTGACTACCTATGTTTGCCACCGGAGGCAGTTACCTTACTGGGGTTGCCGTTCCTGTACGATCTGCCTGTAAACTTAGCAGATAACAGTGAAGTCCTAGTAGCAGTTCACGAAGCAATCATCCTTTGGGACGGGGAAGAACGAGAAGTTCGTGTATTTGCTACAGGGCGAAGGCCTCTGATTGGAACTGCTTTGCTGGACGAGCAAGAACTTGTGATTCAGTTCACTGAGGGGGTATTAGTGACGATTGATGAGTTGTAGTTTCCAACGCTCGATCGCAAAACCCAATACTTCAAAATTACCATTTGGTCGATCGCCCTTCAATTAAGTGCGATCGCTCTCTTAATTTCTAGCGTTATTGTTCTGCCAAGAGTGCGATATTTGTCAAGGGCGATCGCACCCTCGCAAGTTGTAATTTGAACCGGATGCGAGGAAGAAAACCCCAAAACCTCGATGATTAAACGGGTTTTGGGGTTTTCTATTTTTTTGAGAGCGATCGAGCTTTTAGAATTCTTATTACTTTTGTTTTGCCGGAACCCAGTAATTTTTGAAGCGAGGCGCTAAAATCCAATTCAGATAGCTATTAAAATACAGATTGCAAGCTTATTGGCTTTCCAGAATGCAAAATCAAGAGTCACCTATTGTTTTCGATCGAGAACGCGCTTCTTCCTACGACCAAAGATTCGCTAAATTCGCTCCGATGCGCGACGCACTTCATTTACTGATCCGCTTTGTACTTTCTGAACTTCCTACCGATGCACGGATTCTCTGTGTCGGTGCGGGAACCGGCTTGGAATTGATTTATCTCGCTCAAGCGTTTCCACAGTGGCAGTTTACTGCGGTAGAGCCTGCGGCACCGATGCTTGACATCTGTCGCCAACGCGCCGAAGAGTGTGGTATCGCGTCACGTTGCACTTTTCACGAAGGCTATCTCGATTCACTGCCGGAATCGCACTCTTTCGATGCGGCGACTTGCCTTCTGGTTTCTCACTTCTTTATGCAACAAGATGAGCGGCGCAACTTTTTTAGTCAAATTGCTTCACGACTTTGCCCTAACGGATATTTGGTCAGTGCGGATCTGGCTTCCGATATGTCTACTTCAGCGTACCAAAGCCTTTCCGAGGTTTGGCAGCGGATGCTGAGGTATGCCGAAGTGCCTGCTGAGGAGATTGAAAAGTTTTGTGCTTCTTATGGTCGAAATACTGCTGTGCTACCGCCACTTGAAGTCGAATCAATAATTGCATCCAGTGGCTTTGATACACCTGTATTGTTCTTACAGACCCTTCTGATTCATGCCTGGTATGCTAGGCTAACACCACGCTCGCTAGAAGTGTAGTTATCAACAGCCGCTGAAAAATCTCGTGAAGTGGACTGACCAAAACCAAGTGTGAGGTTGCAAAGTTTTCTGGAAGCCCCACAACCGAGTCGCGCCGAAGAGCGATCGCAATACTCAATACCCCATACTTCAAAATTACCAGTAGATCGATCGCTCTTCAATTCTGTGCGTAAGCGTTGCCCTCGAAGAGGATCGCTCTTAGGGTTTCTAGCGTTAAGTTTATTGGTGGGTGTTCTGCATCAAGTTGGATGGAGACATTTTTACACTTGGCAAATTATATTTGCTCGCCGAAAGCTGTGCAACCATTTCTGCACGAGACGAAACCTCAAGCTTGCGGAACATTCGCTTCAAAGCTTGCTTCACTGAATTCTCAGTAATCCAAAGTTCCCTCCCGATTCCTGCGTTGGTTCGCCCCAAAGCAACCAATTCGGCAATTTGCAATTCACGAGGCGTTAGGCGTGAAGTCTTGAAAGGTTGGTGTGGCGATTCCCTACGGGATAGCTTCGCCGCGCGTACTGTTGCAGCCCAAACAGACAAATGCAAACATATCGCACTCAAATCGGCTAGATTTTCTGTATCGAAAGCGGGCATTGACCGATCGCGCGTACAACCCACTACACCCATTAATTGACCGCGACTGACAATCGGCCCCGCCATCACGTGCCAATGATCGGGTCGGGGACAAATTATTGTCCAAACCTTGGGAGATGCCACCAATGCTTCATGGACAGGAGAGTGACGTTCCACTAGATAACGCACAACAGGATTATGTTCGATTGATAGTCCAATTTGCAGTGTTTTCTGAAGATTGCTATCTACCAAGGGCAGTCGATCGAAGAAAAAGATTCCCGATCGTTTAGCTGCAAAATACTCGCCGATTTTGGGCAGGACTTGCGATCGCAAATCTTGTTCGTCCTTTACCTGGTCGAGCGCTTCAAATAAAAGCTGCAAGGGACTTTTCATGGTCATGGTGTCAACCGATTTTAGATTTTAGATTTTAGATTTTAGATTTTAGAATTGACCCCACGGATGAATCCGGGCGCTTGTAACCAAATTGCTTGATTGTCAAAAAGAGTACCCGATCGAGGTCTAGAAGCATTGCAATACTCGAATTATATTACCCTTGTAATCTCAAACGCAACTTGACATGACAACAAGTTTGGAAACCGAGCCTGATCGCACTCCCACACGTGGGATACTCATCAGCTTTTATGTGACTTCAATCATCTTTAATGTCTGCTTGATTGCTCAGTTATTAACGGTTGGAGTTGCCTACTTCCATAATCCTGCATGGTGGAATATTCATGTTTGGCTAGTGCGAGGGTACAGTGGGCTGTCATTAGTATTACTGGGATGGTCGTTTCTCGCCCCATTCTCACGCAGAATACGACATCTCGCCGCCAGTTTGCCAATCCTGCTTGGACTACAATTTTCCAGCATTCATCTCAAAAGTCCTCTTCACCTAGAGATACTGCATCCTCTAATTGGATTTACGTTACTCTATGTTTCTTCCAGCCTTGTACATCGCATATCGTCTACTTTATCGTCCAGCAACTATCACAATAATCAAATTTGAGAGGTATAAATGACGCAAGAGGCAATCTTCACTCCCTTCTTTGCCACAGTGTTTCTAACACTCCTAGTCTGGGTGTATATGTACATCCGCCGTATCAGTTTTATCACCAGTATAAAGCTCGCCCCGAATGAACTTGCTGTACCGGGCGCACTAGCACAAATTTCGCCCCCCAGCGTATCCAATCCATCGGACAACCTAAAAAACCTGTTCGAGGTTCCGGTACTTTTCTATGCGCTTGTCCTATATCTGTTCATCACGAAGCAGGTAGATACAGTGTATGTGAACGCCGCGTGGGTCTTCGTTGTGTTTCGCACATTGCATAGTGCTGTCCATTGCACATTGAATCTCATCATACTTCGGTTCTACCTCTACCTATTTGCCACGCTCGCGGTGTGGTTCATCGCGATCCGCGCAGCACTTATCCACTTTGGCACAATTGATTAACCTCGCTCAAATGATCTAGAAGTTATCAACAGTCGCCGAACAATGAGCGTGCAGCCGAAAGCCCGCCCTGTTTCTGCCTGTGTGTTCGGGGTATTGCGGGGCGGTCTGCAACTGAACCAAGTCGTTAGGTCGCGATCACAATACCCAATACTTTAAAATTACCAGTAGAGCGATCGCGCCGGAGCAAGTTTTGAAGCGATGCGCTAAAATCCTGTTCAGATAGCTATTATAGATTAATCATGAAGATTAAGGCGAAATATGTTTCTGGCAAAGGACTCGGCAAAATGTTTGAGCGACATGGTTGGTCGCTAAAAATAACCGCTTTGTCTCGTTAGAAGGCTCTTTGGCTATCCATCCCTAATTATTCAATCCACCGGGTTGTATTCATCAATACAATTGAAAAACTCAAAGCATTTTTAGAGCCATGAAAGGGTTGATTCAATATCTTTACGAAATCCAATTAGATAAAGCTATTCTCTGGTGCTATCTCATTTGGTATATTATAGTAGTTTGTTTTCATTTTGATCCTTCGGTCAAGATATGGCTCAATTCAATTGGTATAAGTGCTGTAATCGGTACTGGTCTGATGCTAAGTGTTTCTTCTAGTAAAGGCAAAAGAGATCATTGGCAGGCATTCAGGTTATATCTCATGCCATTTTGTGTCTCAAGCTTCTCTGCCTTAATTAAAGATGAGGGATTTATCATATTCATATCACCCAATATCACCGAAACAATAGTGTCAGTATCATGCTGTATTCTGTTTTTATTACTTATTTTAGGAGTCAAAATATTCAAAAATAAAGTTATTTAGCGGGACGACAAAATTGGTTAAAAAAGCAGCAGAAATATGACATTTTAGGTTGAAATTACCCCGATCGCATTTAAGGGCGATCGAGCTTGTAGAGTTCTTACGCCCCCATGAAGCAATTGAATGGTTTATGGAAATTGCTTTCTTAGTTTCTAGTCGGATAGTTCTTTGAGTGCGATCGCTTTTTGGTTGGGCGATCGCCGAGTTGTACTATACTGGCCTCTGTAAAGAAATTACCAAGATCCCCAGACGAAGATCGGCGGTAAGGGGGCTGCTAAAATAGGTCAATCGCGCTGGCATTTTTGGCCCTCAAATCGCTTTATTTGGATTAATTGACGTTTTAAATTCTGCCTTCTACTTTCTCCTTTGGGGCGACAGAAGCGGCGGGTAATGCCCTCCCTACCGTCAATTGTCAATAACCAATTATTAATTGTTAGTATTCCATAAGGGCGCCAAAAAGATATATCATAACCTTAACCGGATCATTTCTTCCCAGATATGTTCTACTGTTCTAATCCCACGTGTTCTCATCCTTTCAATCCCGACAACTCTAAATTTTGTCAAAGTTGCGGATCGCAAGGCCTCACGCCTCTCTTTAGAAACCGCTACCGCGTGATTCGACTTTTGGGCGAAGGGGGATTTGGCAGAACTTATGAAGCGGTAGATACGGATCGTATGGACGATCCCTGCGTAATTAAGCAGTTTGTACCCCAATTTCAAGGAACCTCAGCACTTGAAAAAGCCTCACAATTGTTTAAAGAAGAAGCGAAACGACTTTACGAACTCGGTGAACATCCCCAAATTCCTCGATTAATTGCTTATTTTGAACAAGACAAGCGACTTTATTTAGTACAAGAGTTGATTGAGGGGCAAACTTTACTAGCAGAATTAACTCAGCAGGGTGCTTTTAGCGAAGAAAAAATTTGGCAGTTGTTGGCAGATGTACTGCCGATTTTGAAATTTGTGCACGATCGCCATGTCATTCACCGAGACATCAAACTTGAGAATATCATGCGGCGCCGCACCTCTGTTAACTCCTCCCTGCCAAAGGCGGGAAATTTTCGGAATTCAGCTTTCCGAAGGGGAGGGCGGGGAGAGTTAGTTTTGATAGATTTCGGCATTTCCAAACAAGTGACGGGCTCCCTGATGAGCAAAGTAGGCACGACGGTAGGAACGCCCGGATATTCGCCTGTAGAACAAATGCGCGGTCAAGTTTTCCCCGGAAGCGATTTGTACAGTTTGGGAATAACTTGCCTGAGACTGCTAACTCAATGTTTGCCCAAAGCTGACGGTTCCGATGACCTTTATGACCCGATCAACGGCGGCTGGATTTGGAGAGAACGGTTGCCAGCCGGCACAAAAATTAGCAGCGAGTTGGCAAATGTTTTAGACAAATTAATTCAAGATTATCTCAAAAATAGATATCAATCTGCTGATGAAGTAATCAAAGCTTTAAATCTCTATTCTTTACCTCCCCAACCCCATTGTGCCAATGGAGGACAAGTTGCTCTAAATTCTTTTAGGATAAAGGGAGGACAACTTGCTATCAATACCCCGCTCAATGAAAGCGGGCAAATCAATAGCAAAATCTCTGTCAATCCCAGGGAAAAATCCAACACCAATCCGCCAATAAACAAGGGATTGCAAAGAATTACTGCTGTCAAAAGCACTTTTGAATTTCAGGTAGTGACAGTAGACAAGCGCGGGAAGCTAACTAATTTTAATAGCCGCAAAGCGCGTTTTTTTGAAGAACATCTCGGTAGCAGTACAGTCCTAGAAATGGTATCTGTTCGGGGCGGTAATTTCCTCATGGGTTCCCCAAACGATCGGGGTGACAGCGACGAAAAACCGCAGCACCCGGTAACTTTAGTATCTTTCTATATTAGCAAATTTCCAGTCACTCAGGCCCAGTGGACAGCAGTTGCAGCCCTGCCGCAAATTAAAATATTTCTCAATCCCGATGCTGCCCGCTTTAAAGGTGCAAATCGACCTGTAGAAAATGTATCTTGGTACGAGGCTGTGGAGTTTTGCGATCGACTTTCTCGCAAAACGGGTAAGAATTATCGCCTGCCTAGCGAAGCCCAATGGGAATATGCTTGCCGGGGGCAAACTACGGGGCCGTTTCACTTTGGGGAAACGATTACCAGCGAGTTAGCAAATTACAACGGAAATTCTAATTACGCTGACGCGCCGAAGGGAGTTTATCGCTTTCAAACGACAGATGTTGGGAGTTTTAAACCTAATGCTTTCGGGTTGTACGATTTCCACGGAAATGTTTGGGAATGGTGCGCGGATTCTTGGCACAATAATTATAACGGTGCGCCTGCGGATGGTAGCGTTTGGGAGTCTGACGGGGACTCTTCGCTGAGGTTGTTGCGGGGGGGTTCTTGGAACGATCATCCTCCGAATTGTCGCAGCGCCTGCCGCCTCAGATATCAGCCGGATTGCAAGGCTAGTATTGTGGGTTTTCGAGTGGTTCTTTCTGTTGTTTGATATTGTGTGCGCTTCTATAGTTCGTCAGCGGCGCGGGTTTATGAAAATTTGGGTTAGTAATTAAAGATATTGGTGAACCCGTCCCGGAGTGATGTTCCGTTATACAAGAACGAATCGATTTTATAGCGTTTCCCCACCCAGTGAGGTACAGTTAAGAGTCTTTGCGGGCACCGAACACAGTACGAGTCGGAGCAAATAGGGTATGTTACGAACGCTCGAAATGACCAAATCTCATAATTTACATTATTTGCGTAACTCCTATGATCGATCTTCTATGGCAACCCCAGATAATGAGCCACTACCTTTGCATGAACTGATTTCCCACATTCTGGAATCTGAGACAGACTTATCTGAGCGCTCAGCTTGGAGAATTCCGGCACTAGGAACCATGCAGCCACTCAATCAACGGCTTGGCAATCAGCCTGTTTTGAATTTTTTCAATGCCACCTTGCGCGGCATTGGACAGGCAATATTTGTTAACTATCCCATTAGTGGGCTGCTGATTATCATTGCCATGTTCATCCAGTCTCCCTGCCTGGGGATTATGAGCTTAATCGGGACTGCTGCTGCAACATTAACAGCATCTCTAGAATGACGTTTTCTCGTCAAAATACTTTTGACTGTGTTAAAAAGTGCGAAATGTGGGCAGGAAGAGAAAAACGTGCTTTTTGTCATTTATGGTGATATGCTCCAAGACAGTATTGTTGAACCCCATACTTCGCCCAACCCAGGAGGACTATTGAGCGCCACCTTTGGTAATGCCACCGAATTGATTATTGCTTTAATTGCTCTCAATGCCGGACTGATAGATGTCGTCCAAGCGAGTATCATAGGCTAGATTATCAGTAACTTACTCCTAGTCATGGGCTTTTCCATGCTGTTGGGATGTCTACGCTACAAAGAGCAGAAATTTATGCCATTCGTGGCGCCATTTGGAATAAAATAGATGAGCGAACACAATCAGGCGATATTTATTCAGATTATGCTGGTGCGGTGTCTGGGGGTTCTTTTACAAAATTCCGATGCAACCATTTTTGCGGGCCGTAATATCAGTGTTTGGTGGTTTATTCTTGCTTTATATTGACGATATGAAGCTGGACGAACTTTAGGGTTTTAGGGTAATAGAGGAGATGGGAATCATGCCATCGCATGTTCTACCCCTCAATGCTGACGAAGATGAATCGATCAGTACCCAGGAAATGAATACGGCGCTCTCTAGTTTAGGAGAACCGCCTTTATCCATTGATGATATTGCGTTTTTGCGCGATCACACGGGGGGACAGCCGTTAACCTGGAATCGGTTTATTGAAGTGCTGCTAGTGACTTAAACCCAGCCTTTCCTTTACTACAAAACTAAACAATTATATTCAGGGGTAAAAGACTATGACGTTCACCGAACGGTTTAAAAGTTTCACAATTTTGCATTCAAATGATATGCACGGAGACTTTCTCGCAGAAGCTACGGGTCTAGCAGAGGGTCATGTAATTGGTGGGATGGCGCTGCTTTCAGGCTATATCAATAAAGTTCGCCAGGAAGAAAAAAACGTGCTTTTTGTTATTTCTGGTGATATGCTCCAAGGCTCTACGATTGATGTGGAGTATAAAGGTCTTTCAACCATAGAAATTATGAATTACCTCGCTCCAGATGTAGTGACTCTGGGGAACCATGAATTAGATTATGGGTTGCCTCACTTACTGTTATTGGAAAAAATGGCAAATTTTCCGATCGTGAATGCCAACTTGTACATCAAAAAGTACAACAAGCGCTTGATGAATCCTTATATCATCCTCAATGTAGATGGATTCGATATTATGTTCATCGGGATTATTACTGAAGAAGCTCTTAAAACCTTAAAACGTGACAGCAGTATTGGCACATTTGTAAGTCTTGAAGATGCTGCATCAGAAGTTGGTAAAATTTGCAACGCCTACAAAAATGATGACATTGACCTAACAGTCCTCCTGACCCACATCGGTTTTGAAGAGGATAAAAAACTAGCGGCATTGCTAGACCCGGAATGGGGTGTAGATATGATCATTGGCGGACACTCCCACACATTTTTAGAACAACCTGCGGAAGTTAACAACATTCTTATAGCACAAGCCGGAGTTGGCACAGACCAAATTGGGCGTTTCGATATTGTAGTGGATGACGATACTAACAGCATCGTTGAATGGAAGTGGCAACTCCTGCCTGTAGATAATAATCTGGCTGAGCCAGATACCGAAATCGAAAAGCTGATTGCTACTTTTAAAGAAGATGTAGATCGTAAGTACAATCGACTGATTGGACGATTAGCTCGTAAACTGACTCATCCTAAGCGTGAAGAAGAAACTGAATTGGGTAACTTATTCGCTGATATTTTTGCCCAATTAGATAGGTTAGATGTAGTTTTTGTAGCCAGTGGTGCAATCCGGGGAACAGAATTAGGCCCGCCCGTGACATTGAGCGATCTTAAACAAATTTTTCCTTACGAAGATCCTCTGCATAAATTTAGCGTTACAGGGGTACAGCTCACTAAAATATTCGCACATATTATGAGACTGGAAAACAGAATCCCCGGTGAAAGTGAGTATCTTCAGGTCAGTAAAGGTGTTGAGGCAGTTTATAGAGACGCGGAAGAAAAGCTTGAATCTTTGAGCATTAATGGACAACCTGTACAAGACGATAAACACTACACCATCTGTATGGATGGCTATCGTTTCCAAAATTCAGAGCATACTCTAGGCGTAACCCATGAAGAATTAACAAAATTAGCCGATCCAAAAGTAGTCACAACATCTTGCCAGGATGTCGTTGAAGAATACTTTAGTCATCATCAAAATCTTGACAGCCATATCGAAGGCAGATTTGTTTACAAGTAGAGAGACTTTCAACCCTTACTTTACGGGTTCCGCCTGTGTAGCCACGGTTTATATCGCCTTCTGATTAGTTTTATGGAGCAGTAATTAGCATGATCGCCCTTCAAAATCAGTCCGTGCCAGTAATAGTAGATACAGATGGTGGTGTTGATGATGCCTTGGCTCTGATTATGGCATTGAATTCACCCCAATTAGACCTGAAAGCCGTCACCGTTGTCGCTGGCAATATTAATGTCGAGCAGGCAGCTAATAATGTGTTGCGCGTCATCAGTATTGTTGAACCCGATACTTCGCCCATTGTTGCCAAAGGCTGTGAAAAACCACTGGTGAAACCCACCTTTAATGCAGCAGGAATTCATGGGGCAGATGGTTTGGGTGAGTTGGAGCAATTTAAGGAAGCTGATGGTACACCTCGCTATCCCAAACTGACTACTAAGCCATCTACAGAGAATGCTATCGATCTGCTGATCGAGGCAGCTCAAGAGTACGAGAATCTGACCATTATTGCATTAGGCCCGCTTACCAATCTAGCCACAGCGATTCAGCAAGATGGCGCAACCATGAAAAAAATCGGGCGAATTATCATCATGGGTGGGGCTGTTACAGTACCGGGAAATATTTCCGCCGCTGCTGAATTTAACTTTTTTGTCGATCCCGATGCGGCTCAAGTCGTGATGGAATCGGGGATTCCCCTCACCTTAGTTGGTCTAGATGTGGCGATGAAAGCTCCTTTACCCCGCCAAGTTGTTGAAGATAATTTACAGCGTCGTCCTTCAAAACTTACCCAGTTTATTGCCGATTGCACGGGGATTTATATGGCTTTCTATCGTGACAGCGAAGGCTTTCACGGGTGTTATTTACACGACCCCTTGGCAATGGCGGTTGCAATAGATCCCAGTTTGGTAACGACAGAATCGCTACATATGATGGTTGAAACCCAAGGACGATTCACGACGGGAATGTCGCTCGCCGATCGACGCGATCGCAGAGATGAGGAAACTAATCCGCCCAACGTAGAGGCTTGTTTGGATGTAGATACTGAACGGTTTATGCAGTTGTTTGCTCAACTCGTATAAAGCGGTTCTCAATTCGATTAGAATACATCGGGAGGCAGAAATCAGAAGACAGAGAATTGTGTGCAACTCATTTGAGCATAGCTATAAAGCGTTTGGTAATATAGCGTTTCCTAGTAAGCGTGAGGTACAGTACAGAGAAACCCGGTTTCTTCAAGAAACCGGGTTTTTAAATGGTCGATCGCCCAAATTATTGCCTTAACTAGCCTTTTTCTGAGGAGCGACGATGCGTTCCACACTCATAGCAGCCACGCTCAAAGTCACCACAGCCATGCCCATAATTGCCACAGGCTGCAACTTCTCATTGATAATTAGAAACCCGAAGAGTGCGGTCATTGCCGGCCCCAAAGTGCCAATTACTGACGCTAAGGCTGCCCCCGCGAACCGGATGGCAAAATTATTCAAAAGATAGCTAAACAGCGTCAGCACCCCTAAAACAACACCTCCCAAAATCAAACCAGGCCAAACATTTTGGTCGATTTTAGGAGAAAAATTTTCCGACAGTGGCACCCACAAACTCAGGGAGGAAAATACAAAAATTGCGGCGAAATTAACTAAACTAAAAGGAATTGGGTGCAGCTTGCCCGCGGCCATTTGCGTCAGCAATACGTAACCAGCAAAGGTAATCCCAGAAGCCAGTGCCGCAGCGACTCCTACTCCAACATTGCCGCCGCCTGGAGCTTGGGCAGCAAAACTCGGCAACCCAGCTAAAATCAGACCTACGGTAATCCCGAATATCGCAAAAAAGCCGACTCTGGTGGGGCGAGAACCAAACAAGATCCAAGAACCTAGTACGGTGACGATCGGGTAAATAAAGAAAATCGTAATCGCAATCCCCGCTGGAATATTGCCGATCGCCAAATAAATCAAAACCTGAGACAAAAACAGAAAAAATGCGCTTCCTAAAACCTTACTCCACAAAGATCGATCGCCCGACTGGAACAACCGCCTAATATCTTTCCACACAGAAGGATACAGAAATGTCGCCAAGATCGGCATCAAAGCCATCACCACGATCAGCCGCATCAACAAAATCAACAAAGAATTGCCAAAACCGGGAGTCACCACCCCCGGAAATTCAAACAAGCCAAAAACCACCCGAGGATTTCTGCCTTTAATCAGAATTCTCAAACAAACATTAAACAGCGACAATACCACCGCCGAAGACAAAGCCAGCACCAAACCTGTCTGTACAGAAGGTGCTTTAGCGGATGCGGTCGAGGGCACTGAAGAGGGTTCCGGCACGGGTTCCCGCGGCCTTTCCACAGGTGTTGGCTGCAGAAGTTGCGGGCGGACAGAATTAACAGAATTAGTTAATTCTTCGACATAGGAATCTTGAGCATCGAAAGGATTCTCAAGATATTCTTCTTCTTCTTCGAGTTCTTCCCTGATGCGGTTTACGAGATTTTGTAACAGCTCTTCCCCTTGCAGTTCCAGGGTTTTCATGTTGTTGAGCCGCACGGAAAGCTCGCTTTCGTAACTGGTTAAATCTTGTTCGATCATCTGGAAACTGCGATCGATCCTTTCATCCAGGGCCGCCAGCAACTGCGAGGCCCGTTCGTCGTAGTTGCTCGGTGGCAAGGGTATCGGGAACTCGCCACTGGGAATAGGGCTGCTGAGAGAATTTCCCGAATTAGCGCTGAGTTCGTTGAACCGCTGCACCAACAAATCCTGCAAATTGTGAGCCAAAACTTGAGCCAACTGCTTCAGCCACAATTGCTGCTGCTGAATGTATCGCCCCGACAGAGATTCCATTTGCTGAGACTGCAATTTGCGATATTGCTCCCGGAGGTCTTCAATATCTTCAATCAGGTGATTTTTTTCAGTTTGCAGCCGAGTAATGTCTTGATTTAACTGGCCTTTGACATTTTCATGCAAAGCGTCCAGTTCTTGCATTACTGAGTGAAGGACTTCTTCTGCTGATTGTGCATCCTCTGGCTCGCCCTTTGACGAGTATACGTTCCGCTGCGCCATTAGCCTATAACCTCTAATTTAAACTGCACGTTCAGTGTTCTTAAGTATTTTGCCTGCATCAGGTCGCAAGTTATAGTGAGTTGATCTAAAAGATTGCGAACACTGTTTAATCAATAGTAGTCGCTCAGTTGGAGATGTGAAAAATTTGCGTGAAGCAAAGCTATCCCGAAGGGAATCGCCCCAAGAACACTTTGTGCAATTAGAAATCATACTACACCTTGACCTCTCTACGGATTGCTCCCGGAAATTCTCACATCTAACTCACCCGATTGCACCCGAATCACAAGCCTCATGACCCCTTCTGCGACTAAATTTGATTGGGGGGTGGCACTCCTAGCCCCTCAACGGATAACTTGATCCTGGAGGCAGAAACCCCGTTTCTTTTGCCCGCGTCTCTCCCCCACTCCCGCACCCAGATTTATTATATTAAAGGTTCCGATCTTTTGCTCGCGAAAGTTTTAAGAGGCGATCGCACCCTCAAAAAGCCACCCCGCGCCATCAAAAAATTAACACATCCCATCCCCGAAGAGCAACAGATATGGCCTCCGAAATTTATGACAATTCCTTGACAAGCGATCAACAAAAACTGAATATTTCCTCAGAAGCCGAAGTGTTTGTCTTTCCGGCATCATTTGCCCAGCAGCGCTTGTGGTTTCTCGACCAATTCGCACCGGAAAATCCTTTCTATAATGTAGTAACAGCACTGCGCTTAACTGGTTCCCTCAACTTAACAGCCTTAGAGCAAACCTTCAACGAAATAGTGCAGCGACACGAAACTTTGCGAACCACTTTTGCAGCGGTATCAGGTCAACCAGTGCAGATAATCTCTCCCGCTTTCAAGACTAATTTAAAAGTATTAGACTTGCAAGATTTGCCGCCAGAACAACGGGAAACAGAAGCAAAGAAACTCTCCGCAGCAGAATCTCTTCGCCCTTTCAATTTATCCACCGGGCCGCTGATGCGAATCACCATCCTGCGGCTGACAGAAACCGAGCATATTCTCTTACTAAATATGCACCACATAGCCTCCGATGATTGGTCGATCGGCGTGCTAATTCGAGAACTAGAAGCTATCTATACAGCTTTGATAAATCAACAGCCATCTCCCCTGCCAGAATTATCACTTCAATATGCCGACTTTGCAGAGTGGCAGCGCGAATGGCTGCAAGGTGAAGTATTAGAAACTCAGCTTGCTTATTGGCGGCAGCAATTGCACGGGATTTCTGTGTTAAATTTGCCCACAGATCGCCCTGCACCAGCTAGGCAAAATTATCGGGGAAAAACTCAATATTTAGAAATGCCGAAAAAGCTGAAGGACGCACTTTTAGCGCTCTCGCAGCGAGCAGGAGCGACTTTATTTATGACAGTGCTCGCTGCATTTCAAACTTTGCTTTACCGTTACTCGCAACAAGAAGATATTGTTGTAGGTTCGCCGATCGCCAATCGCAACCGCAGCGAAATAGAAGCATTAATCGGTTTTTTTGTCAATACTTTAGTGCTGCGAACAGACTGCTCGGGAAACCCGACATTTCGAGATTTTTTGGGCCGGGTGCGGGAAGTAACCCTGGGAGCTTATGCTCACCAAGATTTGCCTTTTGAGAAGCTCGTCGAGGAATTGCACCCAGAGCGATCGTTGAATCGCCACCCGCTGTTTCAGGTGGTATTCGGGCTGCAAAATGGGCCAGTGGACGAGCTAGAATTGCCAGAATTAAAATTGAGTTCTTTTCATTTGGAGACTCAAACAACGCGCTTTGATTTAGAGCTGCATTTGTGGGAAGCTTCGGATAAGTTTAGGAGCAGATACGGCGAACATTGGGAAGATTCGGAAGGCCTCAGAGGCTTAGCTGTGTACAATACGGATTTATTTGATGAAGTTACGATCGCCCGAATGCTGAGGCATTTTAAAACGCTGCTGGAAAGCATTGTGGCTAATCCAGAACAAAGAATTGCTAACTTACCTTTATTGAGCGAGGATGAAGTGAATCAATTATTCAGAGAATGGAACGATACTCGCACAGATTATCCTCAAAATAAGTGCATTCATCAGTTATTTGAAGAGCGAGCCCGGCAGCATCTGGAGGATGTCGCCCTAACTTTCGACAGCCAGCACCTCACTTACAGAGAACTCAACAGTCGCAGCAACCAACTGGCGCGCTACCTACAAAAACTCGGCGTGGGGGCGGAGGTTTTAGTGGGGCTTTGTGCAGAGCGATCGATCGACCTAATTGTCGGGATGTTGGCTATACTGAAGGCGGGAGGAGCTTATCTACCGTTAGATCCGAGCTATCCGCGCGATCGGCTAAACTTGATGCTGGAAGATGCTCAAGTTAAAGTCTTGCTAATTCAAGATAAATTGATTGAGAATTTCCGAGACTTCTCAAACTCGGTGATTTACTTCGATCGCGACTGGGAAGACATAGCCAAAGAAAGCGCAGAAAATCCCGCCCACACCGTAACAGCAGACAACCTAGCTTACGTTATTTACACATCTGGCTCAACAGGAAAACCCAAGGGAGTTGCTGTCACCCACAAAGCAGTAAATCGGCTGGTACTCAACACCAACTATATAAAAATAGAACCTACCGATAAAATTGCCCAAGCATCAAACGCTTCATTCGATGCAGCCACATTCGAGATTTGGGGAGCCTTGCTTAACGGCGCTCAACTCGTGGGAATTAGCACAAATATTACCCTTTCGCCTCACGATTTAGCCTTAGAACTGCGCCAACAAGGCATCACAGTTTTGTTTTTAACCACTGCCTTATTTCAACAAATTGCTAGAGTTTTACCGCAAGCTTTTAATTCGCTGCGCTGCTTGCTGTTTGGCGGAGAAGCGGTCGATATGAGATGGGTTAAAAAACTTCTCCAAGAAAAGTCAAGCACTAAATTAATTCACGTTTACGGGCCTACCGAAAATACCACATTTTCTGCTTATTATTGTGTGCAAGATGTACCTGAAACCGCAACATCTATCCCCATCGGTCGCCCGATCGCCAACACGCAAATTTATCTCCTCGATGCGGATTTGCAGCCGGTGGCGATCGGTGTTATGGGTCAATTGTACGTCGGCGGTGACGGATTGGCGAAAGGCTACCTCAACCAGCCTGCTTTAACTGCTGCTGCATTCATTCCCAATCCTTTTAGCAATAAATCTGGTTGTAGCCTTTATAAAACAGGTGATTTAGGTCGCTATTTAGCTGACGGCAACATCGAGTTTTTAGGCCGCGTTGACGACCAAGTAAAAATTCGCGGCTACCGCATCGAATTGGGAGAAATTGAAGCGGCTTTGTGCCAGCATCCACAAGTGCGCGAAGCAGTAGTAATTGTCAGGGAAGACATCCCCGGCGATAAACATTTGGTAGCTTATGTTATTCCTGACGGCATTAATAAAAAATTAGAAATTCCCAATCTCAAGCCAAGTGACTTGCGCCAATTTTTGAAAGAAAAGTTACCAGGATATATGGTTCCTGCAACTTATGCAGTGTTGGAGAATATGCCACTGACGCCTAATGGCAAAGTAGACCGCCACGCCTTGCCTGATATAGATACAGACAGCGAGGATATAACAGAAAATTATGTAGCGCCTAGGACCGATCTCGAAAATGCGATCGGGAAAATTTGGGTTAAAGTTTTGGGAAAACAGCAGGTTAGTATCTACGATAATTTCTTTGAACTAGGCGGGCATTCCCTGCTAGCAACTCAGTTGATTTCTCGCATCCGAGACGCTTTGCAAGTCGAGTTATCGGTCAGCAATTTGTTTGAGGCTCCGACTGTGGCGAGTCTGGCAAAATACATTGAGACAATGCGCTGGGCTGCGAAAGGTTTGGATACTCCCAGAACCGACGAAAATGAGCGCGAAGATGTGGAATTCTAAGGCCGCCACAGCCAGAACCTACAGGATTTTAAGTCAATACGCTTGGGTTAACACTGTTTATTCCTCGGAGATCCCCCTAAATCCCCCTTAAAAAGGGGGACTTTGAATGCTCTTGTCCCCCCCTTATTAAGGGGGGCTAGGGGGGATCAGGCTTAACTGAACCTACAGGATTTTAACTCACATTTTTAGTTAGGAAATTTCAGTGCAGAATGCCCTGACAGCTTCTGCAAACTCCTGGTTATGCTCCATTAATGCCATGTGTCCTCCTTTCTGTATAGTAACTAGCTCTGCTTGAGGTAATTCTGCTTTCATTCGCAGGCTAGCTGGGGGCGTAGTAGCGATATCTGAATCGCCGCATATTACCAACACAGGAATGTCAATTGATGGCAAAGTTTTTGTTTCGTCAAATTTGAGCATTCCCAGTGTGCCGCGAGCGAGAACGCCGGGAGAACCCAAGGCTGATAAGAAAGCTGAGAATTCTAATTGACCGCGCGTTTCAGTGCCTTTAAATCCAGATAATTCTACACTGATGTGCAGTGAACCATTGAGATAGCTCAGCCAAGTCATTCCCCACATAATGGGTTCAAGAGCTGCGGTGAGGTAGAGGATTGGTTCGAGCACCGGCTTCTGCAAAGCGCGTAATAAACCGCTAAAAATAGCGGTTTTGACGGGATTAGTATAAGTCGTATCTACCAGAATTAAACCCGCTACTCGACTACCGAGAAGTTCTGGAAAAAGCCGACTGAATGTTAGAGAAATCATGCCGCCCATGCTGTGTCCGAGTAGGATAACAGGTTTATTTCCTGCTATCGCAATGACGGCTTCGAGATCGCGGGCAAATTTTTCTAGGGAGTAGTCGCTGTTTTTTGGTCGAGTGGATTTTCCCAGGCCTGGAAGATCCCAAACAATCACTCGGTAGCGATCGGTTAGTTGCCGTTTCGCGTAATACCAAACCATACTGTTGGGCCCCCAACCATGGGAGAGGATAATCGGCTGTCCGTCCTCTGGGCCGTAGAATTCTACTTGTAAAATAGTGCCATCAGGCCTCTCTACCCGCTGCACCGTACCCGTCCGCGTCGGCTTCGGTTCGTCAGCACCCGGGCGGCGGAACAACGGCAAACTGATAAAGCGGCCGCCAACACACCACAGAAGCATCAAGACTCCGCTGACTAAGTAGGAAATCCCTACAAGTGTGCCGATGTACCATTCATAAATAATGTATATACCTCCGCCAAGTACGCCGACGGACAGCAGTCCCACCAGCCATAAAAACAGGAAATTGAAGGGCATGAACGGCATAAGTTGAAACCTTGGGTAGGATTTTGGTTGCGGATTCAAACAGAATCATACTCAGGTTAGGCCACAGTCGGCAAGCGGTAAGTTAAGCTCTTAATTTGTGCGCTTGTAGAATTTATTTTATTGATTTGCACAAGTAATCATAGGATGACTCAAAATGCCAGAGCCAACAATATCGAGTTCATCGGCAAATGCCAGAGATTCTGTCACGGTAGAGTTAATTAAGTTTTTATCTTATCTTCGCAGTCTAGATATTAATATTTTTGTTGAGGGCGAGATCCTGCGCTGCAACGCTCCCGAAGGAATTATTACACCCGAACTGCGCGCCGAAATTTCTCAGAGAAAAGCCGAAATTATTTCATTTTTAAAAGCAGCTAATCGTACTTCTAGTTTCACTCCTACACCGATTGTTCCGATGGGGCGGGACGGAAATCTACCGCTTTCCTTTGCACAGCAGCGCTTGTGGTTTCTCGACCAATTAGTCCCGAACAATCCCTTCTATAATGTTCCCGCAGCATTGCGTTTGACAGGTTCGCTCAATTTTGCGGCGCTGCAACAAACCTTCAATGAAATTGTGCGCCGCCACGAAGCTTTACGCACGACTTTAGCAGTAGTTTCGGGGCAACCTGTTCAGAGAATAGCTGCTGCTTTCCACCTCCCGATTAAGGTAGTGGACTTGCGAAATTTCCCAAAGGAATCTCGACAAACTGAAGCAAACAGGCTCACCACTGAGGAAGCTCAACGCTCTTTCAATTTGTCCAATGACTTGTTGCTGCGAGTCACTTTATTGCAGTTAGATGATGCCGAATATTTACTAATGCTGAATATGCACCACATTGTCTCCGATGGTTGGTCTATCGGAGTGCTTATTCAGGAATTAGGGGCACTTTACACGGCATTTGCTAGCGAAAAACCTTCGCCTTTACCGGCTTTGTCGGTCCAGTACGCTGATTTTGCAAAATGGCAGCGCGAATGGCTACAAGGGGAAGTTTTAGAAACGCAGCTTGCTTACTGGCGACAGCAGTTAAACGGCATTTCTATGCTAAATTTGCCTGCGGATAGACCTCGGCCAGCAATTCAAAGTTACCGAGGCAAAAGGCAATTTTTGCAACTGCCAAAACAACTGAGCGAGACTTTAGAAACGTTGAGCCAGCGTGAAGGAGTGACGCTGTTTATGACAATGCTGGCAGCTTTTAAAACGTTGCTTTACCATTACGCCCAGCAAGAAGATATTGTTGTAGGTTCGCCGATCGCCAATCGCAACCGCAGTGAAATTGAAGCATTAATCGGGTTTTTTGTCAACAGTTTGGTGCTGCGTACAGATTTGTCGGGAAATCCAACTTTTCGGGAACTTTTAAACCGAGTCAAAGAGGTAGCATTAGGAGCTTACGCTCACCAAGATTTGCCGTTTGAGAAGTTAGTAGAAGAACTGCACCCCGATCGCGCGTTGAACCAAAATCCCTTATTTCAGGTGGCGTTTGCGCTGCAAAACGCGCCGGGGAATCAGTTAGAATTGCCAGAATTAACACTCAGCCCGCAGCAGTTAGATGTGGGTACAGCGCGGTTTGATTTGGAGTTTCATTTGTGGGAGCGATCGCCCAACAGCTCGGGAAGCAACCAATCGCCGAGCAATAAGCTGTGGGTTGATAGCTCCGAGGGCATCAGCGGCATGGTTATTTACAGCGCCGATTTATTTGATGAAACTACGATTACCCGCATGATCGGGCACTTTCAAACCTTGTTAGAAAGGATTGTGACAAATCCTGAACAGCGAATTGCCAACTTGCAATATTTGAGCGCCCAAGAGCGCGATCATTTGTTAGTTGAATGCAACAAGACTCAGGCGGATTATCCGCAAGATTTGTGCATCCATCAGCTATTTGAAATGCAGGCGGATCGGACACCGGATGCGGTGGCGCTGGTATTTGGAGAGGAGCAAGTCACCTATCGAGAGCTAAATCTCCGCAGCAACCAACTAGCACGTTATTTGCAAAAAATGGGGGTTGGGGCGGAAGTTTTAGTCGGGCTTTGCTGCGGGCGATCGCTCGATCTGATCGTGGGGATGTTGGGTATCCTGAAAGCGGGAGGAGCTTACTTAATTTTAGATCCGAGCTATCCTGCTGAGCGATCGAGCTTTATGCTAAAAGATGCTCAAGTGTCAGTATTGCTTACCCGCCAGGGAATAAATTCCCTGTCTAATAGCGAAAGTCGTCTAAAGACGACTGAAGGAGGACAAGTTTCCAGTCGGCTTCAGCCGACTTCAGCTATGAGCCAGGGAATTTATTCCCTGGTGGATGATGGCGAAGTGCAAAATTTAGAAACACAGTCAGTATTGCTTACCCGCCAGGGAATAAATTCCCTGTCTAATAGCGAAAGTCGTCTAAAGACGACTGAAGGAGGACAAGTTTCCAGTCGGCTTCAGCCGACTTCAGCTATGAGCCAGGGAATTTATTCCCTGGTGGATGATGGCGAAGTGCAAAATTTAGAAACACAGTCAGATGATAAAATTCACCATCCAAAGGTTGTTTTTCTAGACACAGACTGGGAGATGATTTCCCAAGAAATCGCCGACAATCCCACCAGCGCAGCCACAGCCGAAAATCTGGTTTACGCGATTTACACCTCCGGTTCCACGGGAAAGCCGAAAGGAGTGGAAATTGAGCACGGGAGCTTGTTAAATCTCGTTTTTTGGCATCAAAGAGAGTTTGGGGTGTCAGCGGGCGATCGAGCAACGCAAATTGCTGCGATCGGCTTTGATGCTTGCGGGTGGGAAATTTGGCCTTATCTCGCCGCGGGAGCTAGCATCTACTTTCCAGAAGATGACATCAGGCGAGATCCTGAAAAACTGCAAAACTGGTTAGTATCAAACGCAATTACAATTAGCTTTTTGCCAACACCTTTAGCCGAGAAAGTTTTGCTATTAGATTGGCCTCCAACAACAGCGTTGCGAATCTTGCTCGCAGGCGGCGAAAAACTGCAACAACATCCTTTAAAATCCCATCCATTTAAGCTAGTAAATAATTACGGCCCAACCGAGAACACCGTCGTCACAACTTCCGGTTATATTCCTGTAACAGAGCAAACAGACATCGCCCCGACAATTGGCCGCCCCATTGCTAACACTCAAATCTACATATTAGACAAATATTTGCAGCCAGTGGCGATCGGCGTTGTTGGCGAATTGTACATCGGCGGAAACGGACTCGCTCGCGGCTACCTCAACCGCCCAGATTTAACCGCAGAACGATTTATTGTCAATCCTTTTAAACCAAATTCAGACACCATTTTCAATGACTTGTTTAGGAACAGGCAAGATGCCTGTTCCACAAAAAAATTCATCTCTTGTGGAACAGGCATCTTGCCTGTTCTCGATAATGATGCAACATCTCAGTTTAAACCAAATTCAGGAGAGCGAATTTACAAAACCGGCGACTTAGTGCGCTACAGAACAGACTTCAACCTTGAATTTTTAGGACGCATTGACGAACAAGTAAAAATTCGCGGTTTCCGCATCGAATTAGGAGAAATCGAGACAGTATTAACTCAACATCCTGCCGTGCAGCAAACTGTAGCAATAGCTTCGGAAGATGGACAGGGAGATAAACGTTTAGTAGCTTATATTGCCCTGAATGCAGAATACAGCGTTGCCCGCGAAAAAAACCAAATAATGCAATTGCAGGACGAACAGGTTTTGCAGTGGCAAATGCTCTACAATGAAACTTACAATCAACCTGCTGTTGAGTCAGATCCAACATTTAATATTGTCGGCTGGAATAGCAGCTATACTAATCAGCCAATCCCAGCAGAACAGATGCGCGACTGGGCGAACAATCAAGCCGCCCAAATTTTAGCTTTGCAGCCTAGCCGAGTGTTAGAAATTGGCTGCGGCACAGGTTTGCTGCTGTTCCAAATTGCCTCTCGCTGCACTCTATATTGCGGAACAGACTTTTCACCTATTTCGCTCAACTATATTCGGCAGCACTTGGCAAATCAAGAGTTAGCTAATGTAACGCTGCTTCAGAAAATGGCGACTGACTTTGAAGGAGTAGAGACAGCAGCTTTTGACGCGGTGATTCTCAACTCAGTCGTGCAATATTTCCCGAATATCGACTATCTCGTGCAGGTGCTAGAAGGTGCGGTGAAAGCAACTGCCCCCGGCGGCTTTATATTCATCGGAGATGTCCGCAGCTTGCCGTTGCTGGCAGCTTTTCACGCTTCGGTACAACTGTATCAAGCCGAACCTTCTCTCGCGGGCCAACAGTTGCAGCAGCGAGTGCAAATGCAAATTTTTCAAGAAACAGAGTTAGTTATTGAACCAGATTTTTTTAGCGCATTAAAGCACCGCTTTCCGCAGATTTGCGGCGTAGAAATTCAATTAATTCGCGGTAGTTATCACAATGAGTTAACTGATTTTCGGTACAATGCTATTCTGCATATTTCGTCGGAAACAGCACGCCCAAAATCATCGCCAAAAGGGGAGTGGCGCGCCGAAAAAAGGCTGGATTGGTTGGAAGAAAATCAGAATCTGACTCTTACCAAGGTGCAACAAATATTATTACAAAATCCCCTCGATGTTTTAATAATTGCTAATGTGCCTAATGCGCGGGTAAGTGCTGCGCTGAAAGCGGCAGAGTTGCTGTCTGTTGTCGATAAATTTCCCACAGCAGGTCAGTTGCAGAAAGCCGTAGAAAAAGTCGAGGATTTAGGAGTAGATCCCGAAGCGTGGTATGCTTTGGAAGTTCCGTATAATGTTAATATTAGTTGGTCTAGTTCCGACAGTCAAGGGCGCTACGATGTAGTGTTTGCACGGGGCGAAACTAGAGATTTTGTGCCAGAAACCAGAAGCGATAACTTGCGTCCTTGGCGCTCTTATGCTAACAATCCCTTACAAGCAAAAGCAGCACGGAAATTAGTGCCACAGTTGCAGGCTTATCTAGCAGAAAAACTGCCGGAATATATGGTTCCGTCGGCTTTTGTGGTGCTGGAGTCGCTACCGGTGACGGCTAACGGAAAGGTCGATCGGCTCGCTTTGCCTGCACCGGAGCCGATTAAGTTAGAATGGGCTGGCGGTTATGTTGCGCCTCAGACTTCTATTGAGGAAGTTTTAGTGAAAATTTGGGCTGAGGTTTTGGGGATAAAGCGAGTGGGTATCCGGGACAATTTCTTTGAATTGGGAGGCCATTCGCTGCTGGCGACTCAGCTTGTTTCTAGAGTGCGAGATGCTTTCGCGGTAGAGTTGCCTTTGCGCCGGGTTTTTGAAGCACCGACAATTGCAGAATTATCTAAGATTGTTGAGAGCTTGAAAGATAAGAATGCTAAAAGTGAAGCTCCGGCTTTAGTGCCGATTTCGCGCGATAGTCGGCGGCGGAAGCTATCATCTTTTAATCAAGAAAATAAATAAAAATTAGGGCGGTAGAACGGGTGCAATTTCGATAAATATGCAGCAAGAAACTGAAGTTTTTGTATTCCCCGCCTCGTTTGCTCAGCAGCGACTTTGGTTCCTCAATCAATTAGCACCGGGCAATCCTTTCTATAATGTTTCAACAGCGCTCCGCTTAACAGGTGCGCTCAACTTAAGCTCTTTAGAGCAAACCTTCAACGAAATTGTGCAGCGGCACGAGACTTTACGCACCACTTTTACGCTTTTGGAAGGGGAACTCGTACAAGTTATTGCTCCCATTCTCACCGTATCGCTCCCCACAATCGACTTACAAAATCTCTCGCCAACTCAGCAGGAAACTGCTGCGCTGCAACTCGCAACCGATGCAGCGCAATGCCCTTTCGATTTAGCCGCCGGGCCGTTATTCAAAGTAACGCTGTTACAACTGAGTGAAACAGAACATATATTGTTGCTGAATTTACATCATATTGTGGCTGATGGTTGGTCAATTGGAGTGCTAATTCGAGAGCTGGGAACGCTCTACACAGCATTTGTAAAAAATGGGAGATCGCACTTACCAGCACTGCCCGTGCAGTACGCCGATTTTGCAGAATGGCAGCACCAATGGTTGCAGGGCGAAGTATTAGAAACCCAGTTAGCTTATTGGCGGCAGCAGTTAAACGGAATTACCACACTCAATCTACCAACAGACAGGCAAAGACCAGCCGTTCCCTCCTACCGCGGTGCTAAACAATTTATAACACTATCACCTGCTTTGAGCGAGGCGCTAAAGTCATTGAGCCAGGAAGAAAGCGCGACTTTATTTATCACTCTACTAGCCGCTTTTCAAACTTTGCTGTACCGCTATACAGGACAAGTAGATATTGCAGTAGGAACGCCGATCGCCAATCGCAACCTGAGCGAAATAGAAGCATTAATCGGTTTTTTTGTCAACAGTTTAGTATTGCGTGCAGATTTATCAGGAAATCCAACTTTTCGGGAACTATTGCATCGGGTAAAAAACGTCGCAATGGCAGCCTACGCCCATCAAGATTTGCCCTTCGAGAAGTTGGTTGAGGAATTACACCCCGATCGCGAGTTGAGCCGCAACCCCCTATTTCAAGTTAGTTTTAGCCTGCAAAACACTCCCGTAGCAGCGCTAGAATTGCCGGGAATTGTTGGAGAGGCGATCGACTTTGACGCGGGAACCGCCAAGCTCGATTTAGAGTGCCACTTGTGGGAAGATGCAGGAAGTATACAAGGGCAATTTGTCTACAGCACAGACTTATTTGATAGCGGCACAATTGCGCGCATGGCGGGACATTTCCAAACGCTGCTCGAAGCCATTGTTGCCAATTCCAAACAGCACCTCAACGACTTGGCTTTGCTGACAGCGCCAGAATACCAGCAATTATTAATCGATTGGAATGACACTCAGAGAGATTATCCGAAAAACCAGTGTTTCCATCACCTATTTGAAGAGCGAGTCGCGCGATCCTCTTCGAGGGCTCCGCTAACGCCAGATGCTGTCGCCGCCGTCTTTGAAAACCAGCAGTTAACCTACCGCCAACTCAACAGCCGAGCCAACCAACTTGCACGTTACTTGCAGCAATTGGGAGCAGCACCAGAAGTTTTAGTGGGCCTTTGTGTAGAACGTTCCTTAGATGCGATCGTCGGATTGCTAGGCATTATCAAAGCAGGCGCAGCCTACCTGCCTTTAGATCCAACTTATCCTCAAGAGCGCCTTAACTTCATGTTAAAAGATGCTGGCGTGTCGATTTTGGTAACTCAGCAGCACTTAGCCCAAAACTTGACGCAGCCGGAAAAAGACGGAGTTTTTTCAGTAGTGTGTTTGGACTCCGACAGAGAAATTATCGCCCGACAAAGCCCCGAAAATCCAACTACAAATATCCTACCAGAAAACCTAGCCTACGTCATTTACACATCTGGTTCAACCGGAAAACCCAAAGGCGTTTTAATCGAACATCGGGGACTCTACAACTTAGCCCTAGCTCAAATTGAAGCTTTTAACTTAAACTCAAATCACCGCATTTTGCAATTTGCCTCCCTGAGTTTTGATGCCTCAATATTTGAGATTGTCATGGCATTAGGAACCGGAGCAACACTTTACTCAGCAAAGAAAGAATCTTTGTTGCCCGGACAAACATTAATCCAATTTTTGCAGGACAATGCTATTACCCATGCTACCCTCCCGCCCTCGCTGCTAGCTGTCCTTCCAAACGCCGAACTTCCCGCACTGCAAACAATCATCTGTGCTGGCGAATCCTGTTCCCCGGATATTGTTAAACGCTGGGCTTTCCAGCGCAGATTTTTTAACGCTTACGGCCCTACAGAAGCGACAGTCTGGTCAAGTTTGGCCGAAATAGGCGATTCCCTGCCCGATAGCTTCGCTTCACGCAAAAAACCGCCAATCGGCCGCCCAATAGCTAACACTCAACTCTATATTTTAGATGAAAATTTACAGCCTGTACCCGTTGGAATTCCCGGTGAATTGTACATCGGCGGCAGCGGATTGGCGCGAGGCTACCTGAACCGCCCCGAATTAACCGCCAAGCGATTTATTGCTAATCCCTTTAGCCAGAAAGCAGGAGAACGAATTTATAAAACTGGTGACTTAGCGCGCTATTTTCCAGACGGCAATATTGAGTTTTTAGGCCGCACTGACGAACAGGTAAAAATTCGCGGTTATCGAATAGAATTGGGAGAAATTGAAGCGCTGCTGGTTCAGCATCCAGCAGTCAAAGAAACAGCGGCGGTTGCTGTGGATGATTTGTCGGGCAACAAACGCCTAGTTGCTTATGTGGTTCCCGATCGCAATCAAACGCTTAATCCCGTAGAATTGCGCCATTTCCTCAAACAACAACTGCCCAATTACATGATTCCCAGTGCTTTTGTGGCGATCGACTTTCTGCCCCTCACCCCCAACGGCAAAATCGATCGCCTGCGCCTACAAGCATCGGCAAATATCACTAGCAAATCAACAGATCAAAGCTGCATTGCACCTCGCACGCCAACCGAGTCAACCCTCGCCCAAATTTGGTCAGAAATCCTAAATGCCGAACCCGTTGGTATTCACGACAACTTCTTCGATTTGGGTGGAGATTCCTTGCTAGCAATCCGCCTCATCAATGAGATTAACCACCAATTTGAGCGCGAGTTGTCGCTATCTGCTCTTTTTTTAAATCCGACAATTGAAGGTTTAGCCGATTCGCTATCTTCAGAAACAAATTCTCTGGAATGGTCGCCTTTAGTTGCAATTAAGCCTCGCGGTAAAAATACCCCGTTTTTCTGCGTCCATCCCATCTTTGGCGTCGTGTTTCCTTATTGCGAGTTAGCATTTCAGCTAGGAGAAAATCAACCGTTTTACGGGCTGCAACCAAAGGGTATTGACGGCGAAAGTTCTCCGTTAACTAGCATTGAAGACATGGCGGCTGACTACATCGCAGCCTTGCGTACCGTTCAACCAAAAGGGCCTTATTTTTTAGGAGGCTGGTCTTTTGGAGGTTTGGTTGCTTTTGAGATGGCTCAACAGTTGCTCGCAGCGGGGGATGAAGTGGCTTTACTTGCTGTGCTGGATACTTTAGCGCCGGTTTCTGTTAACAAACCTTCTTTTTGGGACGGTTGCAAGTTTATTCTGACTACTGTTTCGCGCTCTATCTGGCCTTTTGTGGTAGATTATTTTCGCTTGGTGGCTGCTGCGGAAAATGTTCAAAGTGGCGGTATTGCTGCCAAATTTCCGACATTAAATAAGATGCTTAATTTGGCAGCTAATTTTTGGCATCGCTGGAATTGGAAACAGGCTGTTATGGTTAGCATCCTATCTCAGGAGTCAAAAGAACGAAGCTGGCGCGAGCTGGCAATTCCCTCGATGTTTACTGTATTTCAGGCTAATAGTCAAGCAACTCTCAGCTATGTACCGAAAATTTATCCGCAGCGAATTACTCTGTTTAGATCGAGGGAACAGCTAAGCATGAGTCATCAAGATCCGACTCTTGGCTGGAGTGAATTAACGACCCAAAAAGTAGAGGTGATTAGAGTTCCTGGGAATCATCTTACTATGTTGAGAAAGCCAGGGGTCGAGGTGCTGGCTCAACAGCTAAAGCATTGCTTGGAGAAGGAATTAAGTGATTGAGTGGTCCGCGTGCTGGTGTGCCGCAACCGGGTTTGATGTGCGAAATTTCTATTGGCCATCTCCAATAATTATTGTGGAACAGGCATCTTGCCTGTTCAAAGCTTGCTTTTCTGGAGATGTCTATTAGTGATGAAGAAGTGGGCAATCTCATGTCGGGTAAAATCACCGTTATCACCCTTGTAGTTAGGATGTCAAAAAATTGCGATCGCCCGAAGAACACTTTTTGCAAGTAGAAATTATCATGAAGCGCCACGCCACAGCACTCGAAGCTGAAGTCAGAGCTTTGCAAGCTGCTGACGAAACCGCCCAGTGGCCCGCTGACTGGAAGCGTGGCTATAATTGGCGTTTCGCTAAAATTTTCGCGTCTGTAAAGATTTTTCGCAACTGGGGTGCAGATGCTGCGGCTTGGAAACTTTTGCCTTCGCGAGTTTATCCCAACCGCAGCAATCAGAAGGATTAGTTAACTGTTGACTGTTGACTGTTGACTGTTGACTGTTCTGAAATGCCTCAATCTAAAATCTAAAATTGCCCAATGGATTGCGCGATGCTGAAGATGATAGCAGCCAAACCTGCTGCGATCGGAATTGTCACCAGCCAAGCCGAACCAATTGACAGCAAAGTTTCCAAGCGTACTGTTTTCCAAGCTTTGATCAGCCCGACTCCGACGACTGCACCCACTAAAGCGTGGGATGTGGAAACTGGCAAACCGAAGCGGGATGCTAGCAAGACTGTGGTGGCTGTGGCTAATTCCGCGCAAAATCCTCCGCTGGGTTGGAGTTCGATGATTTTTTCGCCGACTGTGGCAATTACATTTTTGCCCCAGATGGCTAAACCGATGACTATTCCTGTGCCTCCGACGACTAAAATCCACAGGGGCACGCTGAAATCTTCTGAGGGAAAGGAACCTGTGCGCCGGATGTAAGCGATCGCAGCTAGGGGCGCAACTGCATTGCCTACGTCGTTGGAACCGTGGGAAAATGCTACAAAACAGGCGCTCAAGACTTGAAATCTCGCCATTTGTTGCTCGATGAGAGAGTGGCGGGGAGGGGGAGAGGGGGAGAGGGGGAGAGGGGGAGATTGGGAAAATATTCCCTCTTTCTTATTCCTTGCATCCGTTACATCCGTTACAAAATCCGCTGCCGAACCTTCTTCCTTCTCAACTGATTCTAATTTTTTCCAGCTATTGAGTGTGAGAACGATCGCCCCAATACTCCCGATGCCAATGACAATATCGTGAGTTGGCAGATTCCAGCCAAATCGATCGTGCGCCGCGGCGATCGCCCCTGTCTGCACCAAAGCCACATCCACAACAGACGGCAGTACAATTATCCCAAATACACTCAGCATTGCTGCACTCAGCCAAGGTATCCACTCGCGCATTTGAGATAGAGGATCTGGCCGATCGAGAATCGAATACTTCACCACACTGTAAAATAGCGCGGCTAAAGCACCGCTAGCAAAAGGTGTCGCCACCCAAGTTAGGGAGATTGTGCCGATGGTTCGCCAATCAACTGCATTAATTCCGGCTGCAACACAGCTAAAACCCGCGATCGCCCCCACCACTGCATGGGATGAAGAAACCGGCAAACCTCGACTGGTAGCGATTTGCAGCCAGATCCCGCAAGCTATCAGCACTGACACCATCCCGATTAAAAATACTTGCGGTTGGGCAGCGAATACTTGTGCGTTCACAACTCCTGTTGCGAGAGTTTCGGAAACTCCTTGGCCGAACAGCACTGCGCCGGAAAACTCCAGTATGCCTGCAACAATTATTGCCTGCCGCAGCGTTAGCGCCTTCGAGCCTACGGATGTTCCCATCGAGTTAGCGACATCGTTGGCCCCCAAGTTGGCGGCGACGTAGAAGGCGAGTGCGGCCATTGCCCCTAGTTGCAGAAATACGACCCCAGAGGTATCTAACATAGAAATTTTTTGACATAAAACGGGCATTTCGATATATGATAAGGGATTGTGAGTTTTGGTAAATCCGATGAAAGGCGCAGAAATAATCCGTTCTATCGAAACGGAAGAAATAAATAGAGTCAAGCAAGAACTTAATAAACAAGTTCCCGAAATTTACGTGGGCGACACAGTGCGAGTCGGCGTAAGAATTAAAGAGGGTAACAAAGAACGGGTTCAGCCCTACGAAGGAACTGTGATTGCCATGCGTAACGGCGGGATTAATGAAACAATCACCGTCCGCCGCGTGTTTCAGGGCGTCGGCGTGGAACGGGTGTTTTTGATTCACTCGCCCCGCATCGCTACGATCCAAGTGATGCGCCGCGGGAAAGTCCGCAGAGCAAAACTTTACTACCTGCGCGATCGGGTGGGCAAAGCTACTCGCGTCAAACAGCGGTTCGATCGCTCCCTGTAGGAATGCACCCAGCTTTCCCTTGGTTCATGATTCATGGGAAATTAAAAAATTTCAAAAAAAGTTTCCCATTTACGAGCGCACTGTGTTAAAATAGAAATCTAGAGGTTAAGCGAATTTCAGCAACCTCACCTGTGCGCTCTTAGTTCAGTTGGTAGAACGCAGGTCTCCAAAACCTGATGTCGGGGGTTCAAGTCCTCCAGGGCGCGCTGAATCACCAAACTTTAAATTCTGCCCGAAAGCGCCCGGATTATTGGCTGGCAACAGTCAAAACCCCAAACTTTCGGGTAGAATTAATTTTTGTGGGCGGTTCGCAAAAAATGCCATCAACAAATGCTCGGTGTGGCTTCTCGATCATCGGTTTCGGCGATCGACATTTACGCCGTTGATGGGTTGGGCTTGTAAAAAAGTCGTGGCTTTGGATTTGAGATTTTGGACTTGAGCGTAAGTGGTTAGTGTCAAAAAATCAGAGAGCCGCGGGCCACTCACACCATCTAAAATCTAAAATCTAAAATCGCAAGGGGGATTAAATCGTGGCGAAAAAAGACGAAGCTCAAGAAACTCAAGAAATAACGGCGCCTGGGTTTAACCCTACGGGTTTTTTTAAGGAAACTAGAGAAGAACTCGACAAAGTGGTTTGGCCCAGCAGGCAGCAGCTAATCAGCGAGTCTTTGGCCGTGCTTTTGATGGTAATCCTCTCAGCAAGCCTGATCTATTTGGTGGATAACTTCTTTAACTGGGGCGCGGGAAAGGTGTTTGGGCCATGACTTTTGCATCAGAAGAATCTGAGTATTCCACAGAAGCGACGGGACAGGCAGCATCGCCAGATGTGCCGGAGATTGATGCTCGCTGGTATGCTGTTCAAGTTGCCTCTGGCTGCGAGAAGCGGGTGAAGGCAAACTTGGATCAGCGGATTCAAACTTTGGATGTTGCCGATCGCATCGTTCAAGTAGAAATTCCGCAAACTCCGGCGATCAAAGTCGGCAAAGACGGTTCCCGGCGGCAGTCAGATGAAAAAATCTTTCCCGGCTACGTACTCATCCGTATGTTTATGGACGAGGATACGTGGCAGGTGATCAAGAATACCCCGAATGTAATTAACTTTGTCGGGGCCGAGCAGAAACGCCGCTACGGGCGCGGCAGGGGTCACGTCAAACCGCTACCTCTGAGTCATTCGGAAGTAGAACGGATCTTCAGAAACGCTCAGGAATCAGAACCAGTTGTCAAAGTATCGATGTCTGCTGGAGACCACGTTGTGGTACTTTCCGGGCCATTTAAGGATTTTGAAGGTGATGTGATTGAAGTTAGCCCGGAACGAAACAAGCTCAAAGTTTTACTCTCGATTTTTGGGCGCGATACGCCTGTAGAATTGGAGTTCAATCAGGTTCAGAAACAGAACTAACTAATGGCAAAGAAAGTTGTTGCAGTAATTAAGTTGGCGATTACGGCGGGAAAAGCCAACCCAGCTCCTCCGATCGGCCCAGCTCTGGGTCAGCACGGCGTCAATATTATGATGTTTTGCAAGGAGTACAATGCTAGAACCGCAGACCAAGCAGGTCTGGTGGTTCCGGTAGAAATTTCGGTTTTTGAAGACCGCAGTTTTACGTTTATTCTCAAAACTCCGCCGGCGTCGGTTTTGATTCAAAAAGCCGCTGGCATTGCTAAGGGTTCGGGAGAACCTAACCGCAAGCAAGTAGGGACAATTACACAGGCTCAGTTACGAGAAATCGCTGAAACAAAAATGCCTGACCTCAATGCTAATGATGTTGAGGCTGCTATGAAAATTGTGGCAGGAACGGCTAAAAATATGGGCGTGGCGATCGCGGATTGAAGGAAGAAGGAAGAAGGAAGAAGGAAGAAGGAAGAAGGAAGAAGGAAGAAGGAAGAAGGAAGAAGGAAGAGTTTTCCTAGTCCAAGTTCCAAATTGCTAATCCAAAATTCCTGATTTTGAAGGTAAAATCTTTAATCCAAAATCCAAAATCCAAAATCCAAAATCGATCGGTTCAGGGGGAGAAGCAAAGCTTCGCTAGTAACCGAAAACTGATAGATTTTAAGATTGTCCGATAGGTTCAATCTAAAATCTAAAATCTAAAATCTAAAATCGACTGACCCCAGGAGATAACAATGGCAAAGAAAGTATCGCGAAGACTGCAAGAACTTCAAAAGAAAGTTGAAGAGAGACCTTATCTACCGCTGGAAGCTCTGCAACTTTTGAAAGAAACAGCAACCGCTAAGTTTGGCGAAGCTGCTGAAGCTCACATCCGTTTGGGAATTGACCCGAAATATACTGACCAACAGTTGCGGACAACTGTATCGCTACCAAAAGGAACTGGTCAAGTAGTCAGAATTGCGGTGATTGCTAAGGGCGAAAAAGTTAAAGAAGCTCTAAATGCCGGCGCGGATATTGCTGGTTCTGAAGAGTTGATCGAGGAAATTCAGAAGGGCATGATGGACTTCGATTGCCTGATTGCTACCCCAGACGTGATGCCGTTGGTGGCAAAATTGGGTCGGTTATTGGGCCCACGCGGTTTGATGCCTTCTCCGAAAGGTGGCACGGTGACGACTGACATTGCTCAGGCGATCAACGAGTTTAAAGGTGGTAAGATGGAATTCCGTGCCGATAAAACTGGCATCGTTCATGTTATGTTTGGCAAGGCAGCTTTCTCAGCGGAAGATTTGCTGGTCAACCTTCATGCTTTGCAAGAAACTGTTGACCGCAACCGTCCTTCTGGTGCTAAAGGTCGCTACTGGCGCAGTTTGTACGTATCCGCAACAATGGGCCCATCGATCGAAGTCGATATCAGTGCTCTGCGCGATACCAAACTTGATGCTGCCTAGAAAGAATTAAGCAGAAGGCAGAAGGTAAAAGACAGCTTCGGCTGTCTGTGTAAATCTCTCACAAGACTTACGCCAGACCCTTGCTCATCTCTGCCTTCTGATGATAGCCTAATCAAAAATCAATAAGCTGAAGACCGCAGGTGCCGATCGCTTAATTTCCTGCCGAGGCTGAAGAAATAAAAACTCAAGACTCAAAGATTAGAAATTTTCTATTTTTAATTCTGACTTGTTAATTTTTAATTCTCTGCCCCGGCTCGAAGGTCGGGGTTTTTGACGGGCAGTTTTCGATCCTAAAAGGAGGTGAAATAAGTATGGGCAAAAGTTTAGCAGTAAAAAATGAGATTATTGCAGACCTCAAGCAAACCTTGAGCGAATCTCAACTGGCGATCGTGATTGACTACACGGGCTTAACTGTTGCTGAAATCACAGATTTGCGTCGGCGTTTGCGTCCGAAAGGCAGCAGTTGCCAAGTGGCAAAAAACACGCTGATGCGAATTGCGGTTGAAGGCAACGAAACCTGGCAGCCAATACAAGAATTGCTGACAGGTACGTCGGCATTTCTGTTCGTGCAAGAAGATATTGGCGGCGCGATTAAAGCTTACCAAGAATTCCAAAAAGTCTCTAAGAAGACTGAACTTCGCGGCGGCGTGATGGAAGGACGGGTACTGAAAGAAGCTGATGTTAAAGCATTAGCTGATCTGCCGTCGAAAGAACAACTCATGGCTCAAATTGCTGGCGCTATCAACGGTGTCGCAACCAAGTTGGCTGTGGGTATCAATCAAGTTCCTACTTCGATCGCGCGCGGTCTTAAAGCTTATGCTGAAAAAGACGGCGATTCCGCAGAAGTAGCAGCAGAAGCACAAGCACAACCTGAAGTAGAACCTCAAGCAGAAGCAGCAGTAGAAGCACAAGCACAACCTGAAGCAGAAGCAGAAGGCGCATCGGCGTAAGTCATTAGTAATTAGTCGTGAGTTATGAGTCGTTAGTTTTGAGAAACAAACTGATGATTTGAGACGAGAGACTAATAATTAATGAGCAATCGAAAATCTCAAATTCCAAATCTACAATCGAACTAGGAGTTCAAAAAATGTCTACAGCAACTGACGAAATCTTGGATAAACTTAAGTCTCTGACTTTGCTCGAAGCTTCTGAATTGGTCAAGCAAATTGAAGAAGCTTTCGGCGTCAGCGCTGCTGCTCCTGTAGGCGGCATGATGATGATGCCTGGTATGGGTGGTGGTGCCGCTCCTGAACCCGTAGAAGAGCAAACCGAATTTACTGTCATGCTCGAAGAAGTTCCTGCTGACAAGAAAATCGCAATTCTCAAGGAAGTCCGCGCAATTACCGGTCTGGGTCTGAAGGAAGCAAAAGACTTGGTAGAAGCCGCACCGAAAGCAGTTAAGGAAGCTATTGCTAAGGAAGCTGCTGAAGAAATGAAGAAACAGCTTGAAGCTGTGGGCGCAAAGATTTCTATCAAGTAGTTAAAGAATGTAGTTAATATCAATTCCGGTGACACCGGAATGATGGTTGACTGTTGACCGTTGACTGTTAACTATTCCTCCCTAAAATTAATCGCGCGATAGTTACATCTCTCGCGCGATTAATTATTTTTGGCGCAGGGAAACGACACCATGCCGTTTCCTCTTAGGATGGCGAATTAAATAATTTACAATTTTAATTGTTATTGTGGGATGGGCGTCCCGCCCGTCCAAAAAAGACGGGCGGGACGCCCATCCCACTTTCAAGAGTGGAAGTTATTTAATTCTCATTCCTTAGATTTTAGAGGCGGCTTCCATTTGCCGCACTACTGTTAAAGCTGAATAGGAAACGCCGGCAGTGCCTTCTCCGGGATGGGTGGAGTCGCCTACTAACCACAAGTTTTTAATTGGTGTGCGATTGGCAAATCCGAAGGGGCCGAAGGTTGGTATTCGCTGCCCGATGCCACCCACAACGCCTCTATCTCTCGCTGTGTAGCGGGCAAAGGTGCGGGGGGTGGCGGCTTCTTGGTGTACGATCGACTCTGGCGTCAAATTGAAATATTCGCTCAAACGCGCGATCGCTCCTGCGGTATATTTTTGCTTCAATCCTTCATAATCAACCGAATTCCACCACATTCGAGTATCAGTAAATGAGGAAGCGATAATTGTCGCCATTCCCTCCGGTGCTCGCCCATCACCCGGATGACTGACTGAAACAAATAATGAATTATTCTCGCCAATCTCGCCGTCGTAATCGTAGAGAAACTGAAGGTGGGGCGGACAATTTTCTGGAATTGCGCTTTCATGCACTCCCAAATATATGACAAAGGCACCGGATGCGGGCGGCAATTTATCGACTCGATATTTGTAGCCAGCCATTTGATTTGGGAGTTGGTTTGTTGTCTCTGAAGTCTCTGATTTAACAGATAAATTATCTGTTAAATTATCTGTTAAATCAGAGACAATCGGCTCGCTTGACAACAATTTTACTAGATTTTGCGCTGTCACGTTGGCAACAATGCGATCGGCAGTTTCTGTCCAAACTTCGCCTGTTTTTTGATTGCGAATGACTGTAGCGGTGGCTTTGCCGTTGGCGGTGACAATACTTTCAACTGTGTGCCGCAACAGGACTTTGCCGCCGTCTCGTTCGATCGCCTCTACGAGTCGATCGCTCAATACCTGCATACTTCCTTGTAGATGATACAATCCCTGTGGCTCTTGCGAAACTCCTAAAGCCGTCGCCGCGTAAAGTAGCGCCGTTTCTTCAGTATCAACTTGAGAATATAATTTTAACTGCAAATCCAGAAAAGTTTTCAAGCGCAAATTGTCGCCCAACCCACAAAGCCGCAAAGCATCTCCCACTGTCATAAAAGTGAAAGGCAAGGTAATTAAAGTATCGGGGCGAACAGCTTGAATTAATTGCCACAAATCCCATAAGTTTCTGGGCGGTAAAACTGGATCGCGCCCTTGAAATTTCCAGCTAGCTTTGAACAATGCAGACAATAATTGCCAAAAAGGTTCGCTTCCGGGAAACTGCCGCTGCCTTTCTTGCTGCCACTTTTGCGGATCTCGCCACACGCTAATCGGTGCGGTTTCTCCCGGCAAAAACACCGCACAAGCGGGATCGCAGGGTGTGGCGGCGGGAAGTTCTATGTCTAATTCTGAGAAAATTCGGTGGTGAATGCCTCCGGGTTCCAATCCTGCAACCTGCGTGGCGCCGACATCGAAGGTAAAGCCTTTGCGTTTGAAGGTGGAAGCGCATCCGCCGGGGACGATCGCCTGGTCTAAGACTAGCACTTTGTATCCTCTGCGGGCTAGCAGGGCTGCTGCTGTGAGCCCGCCGATGCCGCCTCCAATTACCGTGACGCGGATCTTAGTGTCTGTGGGACTGGATTTGCCAAAAGGGGTGCGATCGCCTGTCATAAATTTATTTATTGTAATATTTCTTAATAGTATGCTCATATTTTGCAATAAAAAGCTCTTGTAGCGACAGGTTGAAATCTATCGCTACAAGAGGAAGGAGGCCGAGTTTAGAGGACGTTTTGTTTTAGGGATAAGGTGCTCCGGGCGCACCCGGATTGTTAGACAGTGCCGTGTTGATTAGAGAATCACTGACGGCGCCACTTGTTGAGATAAGCTTCGCCAATCCCAGCCACAGCCTGCATTTGACCTAGCTGTTCCCGTAAAGCTTTGATGGTTCTTAGCTGTTCTTGAGACTGTTGCTGCAAAGCGTCGTAATTTCGCTGTATCGCCGCAGTCTGGCTCAATTGATTTTCTAGAGAGTGCAACTTGGTTAGTTGAACTTGGAATTCGCCGATCGCACTTGACTTTTCTCCTAACTCGTGCTGCAAAGATTCGTAACTCGACTTCGACACGGTTTCCTGGAATTGGCTTTCGAGATTTTGCTTTTCGGTGGCGAATTGCTGCTGCAAAGATTCCAGAGCACTAGATTTTTCGGCGAGTTGCTGCTGCAAAGATTCCAGAGCACTGGATTTTTCAGCTAGCTGTTGCTGAAACTCCTGTTCCCGGTGTTCTTTTTCGGCGAATTGCTGCTGCAAAGATTCCAGAGCACTGGATTTTTCAGCTACCTGTTGCTGAAACTCCTGTTCCCGGTGTTCTTTTTCGGCGAATTGCTGCTGCAAAGATTCCAGAGCACTGGATTTTT